>DAOVPS010000037.1:0-19263 GCA_030629105.1 Candidatus Heimdallarchaeota archaeon | reverse complement strand
GTAAGATCAATTATGATAGAATGCATTTCGATTTCCTTGAAGAATTACCAAAGAAACAATTTCAAGGCAAGTTTACAGGTAATTTTGAAGGAAAAGCTGATGGGAAATTTATAGGGATTTTCCAAGGAAAAATCAGTGGTGAATTTACAGGAACAATTATTGGTAAATTATTCAAATCATTTGATAAATCCATAAGTGAATTGACTGCTGAAGAAGTTATAAAAGACGCTAAGAAAATAACTGAAGATCATTCTATTGAAACAGATGATGAAGATGAGAAACCAAACCTAGTTCTGCTAAAATATCGTGAATTATTCTCTAAAGAGAAGAAAGATTTTCAATCTGCTGATAATGAAACAATAATCTTTAATGAAGGAATATTTCATGGGCCGATTGAAGGGATATTTATAGGAACAATTGATGGATTTTTCACCGGAAAGTTTAATGGTGATTTACTAGGTATGCTTGAGGGGGATTTCGAGGGAACCTCATCTAAAGGAAAATTGACTGGAGAAAAATCAGCTGCTGAAAATGAGTGGCAACTAAAGCTTCGTTTTGGTTTGGATGAGGAGGATGTGATGGAAAGGAGGCAATTACGTACGTTGTGGCAGTTACAATCTCGCAAAAAAGAAACTGTTTGGGTCACTCCAGGATTACCCTTTGTTTCCTTTATGTTAATTGGTTACATCCTTTATCTGATATTTGATAATCTAACTATCTTTCTGTTCTCTCTAGCTTAAAAAATACTGAAAAATTGAAATGTGGTAAGAAAATAGAAAAGCTAACGAAGGTTTTTTTTATCTGGTAAATAAATAAAATCAAGGTAAGAAACAATGGATGATTTTGTTATTGTTGGTGCAGGTCCTGCGGGAATTTTTTGTGCACTCGAATTGTTAAAACAAGGTTATACTAAAATTACTCTAATCGATCGAGGGAAGGAAGTTTTCAAACGTAGATGTCCTAGAAGAGAAAATAACACAGAATGTACAGCTTGTAAAATTTGCGACATTACAAGTGGATTTGGAGGTTCTGGTGCCTGGTCTGATGGGAAAATAACTAAAGATGTGACTGGCACAGTCGGAGGATGGATGAGTGATTTTCTTACTTTGGATGAATTAGCAGAATATACTGAATATGTAGATCAAAAGATTCTTTCCTTTAGTAATGGCAACGATAGATACTTTAGTCCAGATCCAGCATTCGTAGAGCAAATGGATAGTAAATGTCGTAAAGAGAATATGCGTTTGATTACTTATCCTATTCGTCATTTAGGAACTGATAACGCTGCTGCCATTATGGATAATTTTTACAGGTTTTTGAACGACAAAATTAACATTGTGTTGAAAACAAAAGTAGATAAAATTCTAGTTGAAAATGGAAAAGCAATTGGTGTTTCAACATCCTCTGGCAAAGTGTATAAAGCAAAAAAAATTGTCATGGGGGTTGGTAGAGGTGGAACCAACTGGTTAAAATCAGAATGCGATCGGTTGGGGATATCTTACATGAATAATGCAGTTGATATTGGCGTTCGGGTTGAAACATTGAATGAATATTGTAATGAATTTACAGATAATCTCTATGAGTTTAAAATTGAATATGTCACGAAAACTTACGAAGACAATGTAAGAACATTTTGTGTTTGTCCAGAAGGCTATGTTACAACAGAACGATATGATGAAACCACTTGTGTGAATGGTGAGAGCCGAACTGATATTAAGAGTCCAAATACAAATTTTGCTATTTTAGTCACTTGTAATTTTACAGAACCATTCAAGCAACCAATACAATATGCAAAGCATGTTGCTAATCTGGCAAATATGTTATCCGGTGGAAACTCAGTTCTGATACAAAGATTCGAGGATCTTAAAAATGGTCGACGTTCAACTCCTGACAGATTATCTCGTTCAGTCATTAAACCTACCCTTGAGAGTGCGGTTGCTGGTGACATAAGTTTTGCAATGCCATCTCGAGTCATGAGTGACTTGAGGGATTTCTTAACTCATTTGAATAGAATTATGCCTGGAATTGATGGTCCTAATACTTTGTTATATGCTCCTGAAATTAAACTCTATAGTATTCGTATAGATTTAACTAACGATCTTGAATCTAAGGACGTGAAAAACATTTACTTTATCGGAGATGGTGCGGGAATTACTCGAGGAGTCATGCATAGTGCTATTTCAGGTGTTGTAGTTGCTAGGGCAAATAAAAAGTAATTTTGTCTAGAAAAGATTTTTTATTTCTTTTTTCTTTTCATTTCTTTTTCGAAAGCTTGGCGTGCTTTCTGTAAATGTCCTATTGTACCAATTAAAACACCCTCAAGAGTAAAAACTTCAGCATTATCAAAATCAATGCCTTCTTTCATTAAAACGATTGAATTAAAGAACTTACCATCTACTGAATACCCATCTATATATCGATTGAAGGCTGGCAATATAATATGAATTCTATCTTGTTTCTTCTCATTTTGTCGCCACTTCGCTTTCACCCATACCTTTTCAGTTATTTTTGTACCAATCGTCTCTCTGAAAGTGTAAGCTGGATGTGCGTGAGCTGAAATCGTAATATCAGCTGAAATAACATCTAATGCTGGATTAGCATGTCCATGCCATAATCCAATTGTTTTCCCAGAAGTTCTATCTATAATACATAACCCTGTGGGTGGAATAATCTCTACATTTTCTGGTAATAATTCTTCTATTTTACCATCATGATTGCCTTTTATGATTATCACTCTTGTTAATTTCAATATTCTCTGTAGAAAATTCCAAACCCTTCCAGCTAGAGGATGAGATGATCCAAATATCTCGTTTTTAAAATCCCCAACAATAATGACTCTTCTTGGCTTTTGGAGTTTGACAAGCTCGAGAAGATCTTCTTCTGCTTGTTTTGAAACTGGAATAATAATTCCTTTCTTATTTTGATCGTAAACATAACCCATATGCAAATCTGAAATAACTAATGTTTTCCCATGCTTTTTCTCATTCAAAAGAATGGCTGGTTTTCCGGGAATCATCAAAGAGGACGCTGCATTGTTCTTTGAATCAGTAGTTTTTTCATCCATGCGGTAAGAGCTCCTTGGTATTACACAATTACACCAAGTATTCTTAAAATATTGCAATTAGTTTAACAAAAAGCAGATCAACAAGTAGTTCTAATCCCTCTCTTTTTACTCCTACAACTTTGAAATATTCAGATAACTTCTTCCCATCAAGCTCAACATTTTTCAAGCAACTAATCCAATCCCCATGAGTTTCTTTCATTTTTTCATATTGTTCGTCAAAAGCTTCCGTCTTAAATTCAGTAATTGTGAAATTATCCATTGAAACCAAATACTGCAAGAATGGAAGATAGTATTCAATATCCACTTTTTCATCTAATAAACGATCTAAGAAATCAACTGCTACAAGTAATCTTTCATTAAAGATTTTACTTGCAGGAAGTGTTTCGAAAATTCTTAATAAAATATCTGCTCCACGTTCTAATCCTTCAGGAGCATCATACTGTAGGTCAACTAAAATTGTGTATCTACTGGACTCCCAAGCAAATTGCTGTCCTACTAGATCATTTACTTTACTGAATCCTTCAACTAAAGATACTATTGTTTTGGTTTTATTTTCTTTATCTATAAGAGTTACTTTATTAAAAACACGTAATTTACTACTCATTAGTAAGAATTGTTTGTCTTGTGATATGTTTTTGACTTGTGTGTTTTGTTCCTCTTCGAGGAGTAGCATCTGTTTCTGCTTTGTCTTTGATTTTTTCATTAAATTTTCTTTTACAACGGTGAGATATGTTGGAAAACTCCCTATTGTTTGCAGTAATTCACTCAACATCTTAAAATATGGTTTTCCATCACCATCTTTCTTACAATGATCGATAATTCTATCGAGTATTAACTCAGCTTCATCTAGTTCAATTGTTGTTTTAGTAATTAATGCAATACCAAATTGCCTTTTTTTTCGAGAATAATTTGGATCCCTTAAAGCTATGGTTTTAGCATACACTGTTTGTTTCTCTATCTTCCGAACAGAGAATTCCGAAGCCCGAATAATCCACATTAAAAATTGTTCCAGCTCTAGATTTTGTGGGAACTCATAATTCACTGGTTGTTTCTTTCGTAAAACCGGTCCTTTCATGGAATCAAATTCAACTAATAAAGCAATTGTATTTTTACCTCGATCCATTTTTTTACACCTTGTTGTATAATGTTTTCTTTGGAAGGATTTCTGCCCTCAATATCTTTCATTATTCCTTATAATCGTTATATGCTATCTTTAGTTTCTGCAATCCTCTTTTATTTACCAATCTAGTCATTCCTATATTTGCTAATGGATTGCCAATAAAGAGAGCTAAATAATCTCGCTTAGAACAATTTATGCGAGAGATTAGATTGTATCCCTTCTCATTCTCTTCTTCTAAGATTACATTCTTTACCCCGCCAACATCTAAATCATCTTGGAAATCTTCTGTTGCAGAAAAAATTTTGGCTACATATGCAGCATAAATAATTGTATTTTCTTCTCCCGTAAACGAATCCCCTATTAATAATCCATTTGAATCAGTTATTAACACAATTCTAGCCCTTACTTTATCTCTTATCCATTTGGCTAATTGATCAAAATCAATTCGTAAAGTACCAACATGTTTTGCTATAGCTTTAACAAAGGGTTCATGAATGGTTTCAGGATGAGTAACTGATGTTTCAAAAATTTTGAATTGTACAATGATGCCAGGAAATAATTGTTTCAGTGGTTCTAGGATCAATTCTTTTATCCTCATACTGTCAACAGCATCTTCCAAATCCTGCTTATGAGCAAAGATTAAGAAATTCCCACATTCTGGAGAGAGGTCCAATAAATCTTCGATTGATCGTAATAATTCCGCCTGTGTTTCATCAAATCGAGACGTATCTGAAGCATCAATTACAAAAATAAAGGAACTAACATTGCTAAAATATTCATTTCTCATTGAACCATGATATTCATTCATTCTTAGGTCCTCTTGTCCTGGAGGAATAAAGAACACGTACTGCTTCTTTAGGAAATCTTTGTTAAAGATCTCAATATCTTTACTAGGAACACGACGCAGTGCTGCTTCTATAGGTGTATGTCTTAAGATATCTTGTATTGAACTTTTTCCTGCATTATCCAGTCCAGCAATGAGTATTTTTTTGGTTTCCAATTCTTGATTTCGAACTTGCACTAAAGTATCCTTCCAATTCAGTTTTTCAATGTAAATCTTCACAAAGAGATTATAATAATCACTACTATTTTCTAAAGAAGGCATTAAAAATCCCCGATTTTATTTCAAAGTTATAGAAAGGCATTTGACTAAGTTATGTTCTATATAAATAAGGACATAGTAAAATATTTCAATGTCAAGAAGCCGATATCAGGGGATGAAAAATAGAAATATTCGCGACTTCAGTCGAATTAAATTCGTCGGTCAAAGTTTATATTCGTTCTCATCAGTGCCTTATTCAAATTAAATCACAGCTTACATCATCATTTACTGATATATTACATGCTGTATATAACATACAGATAGTAGAAAATACTAAAAGAAGAAAATCCGTACCTCGTAGTAATATTTAAAAGAGCATAACGAGCGAAATGTCTCTGTCGCTCTTCCAGCTGGAAATAAAAATATTATCTTTTTGACATGAAAAATCGTCTTAGAAGACTGTGTCAGTGAGGCAAAACTGAATGTCTGAAACTGTAAAAATAACAATAGAAGATAGATGGGTTCTAATAGAAGCAATGGTTAAGAAATTAGGTCTTGTTCGACAACACCTTGATAGTTATAATGAATTCATTCAAGTTGGCATGCAAAATGTTGTCCGAGAAATTGGTAGCATAAAACCTGAAATTCCAAATTATTATGTTAGAATCAATAAAATTGATATGGATCCACCAAATATTCGAGAAGCAGACGGATCTCTGAATGAAATTTATCCAAGTGAAGCTCGAATAAGGAATTTGACTTATACTGCTCCATTATATCTTGAGATGACCCCTATTCGTATTGATGATGCCGGGAATGAAATCCCCCGTGAAACATCTAGAGTTTTTGTTGGCAGAATGCCTATAATGCTGAAATCGAAAGTTTGTCCTTTGAGTCGAATGACAGATGAAGAATTGATTAAAGCAGGTGAAGACCCTAATGACCCCGGAGGCTATTTCGTTATTAATGGAAGTGAAAGAGTCTTAGTTACACAAGAAGACCTAGCTCCAAACCGTATTTTAATCGAAACTAAAAAATCAGGCAGCACAACTAGCATGGCTAAAGTTTTCAGTACTGCTCAAGGTGTTCGAGCTCCTGTAACCATGGAACGGTCAAAAGATGGGAGTTTGAATGTTAGCTTCCCCTCAGTACCAAGAAAGATTCCATTCGCAGTTATTATGAAAGCATTAGGTCTTTCATCTGATAAAGCAATTGTAGAAGCTGTCTCAGAGGATCCTGAAGTAAGAAAAGCTTTAATTCCTTCTCTTGAGGAAGCTGAAGAGGTAATTGATGAAGAAATGTCGCTTGATTTCATAGGAAAGAGGGTGGCTGTTGGGCAAACAATGGATTACCGTATCAAGCGAGCTCGTGAGATATTGAACAGGTATCTTTTACGTCATATTGGAACAAAAGAGGAGAATCGTATAGGTAAAGCCTTTTTCTTGGGACAGATGGCTCAAAGATTACTTGAACTTGAATTAGGAAAAAGAAAAGTAGATGATAAAGATCATTACTCAAATAAACGACTCAAATTATCCGGTGAGTCATTAATTTCACTATTTCGTGTTGCTTTTATGAGTCTCTGCAGAGACATCAAATATCAACTTGAAAGAACAGCTGTTAGAGGTAGAACCCCAAACATAAAAACAGCAGTACGAGCTGATGTCATTACTGAACGATTAAGACATGCATTAGCAACTGGAAACTGGGTAGGAGGTAAAGCTGGTGTTAGTCAGCTTCTCGATAGAACAAACTATATTTCCACTCTAAGCCATTTGCGTCGTGTTGTCAGTCCATTAAGTAGAAATCAACCACATTTTGAAGCGAGAGATCTTCATCCAACGCATTTTGGGAAGATTTGTCCAAGTGAAACTCCTGAAGGACCAAATTGTGGCCTTGTCAAGAACTTAGCAATGGATGCTTACATTAGTGTAGGAATCTCAGAAAAAGGAGTAGAGGAATTCCTCTACAGCTTAGATCTTAATGAATTGAAAAAAATGCAATCAACTGATATTTGTAAAGTATTTCTCAATGGACGATTACTAGGGTCTCATCCCGATCCTAAGAAATTCGTAAACGATATTAAGAAAGCTAGGAGAAAAGACATTATTAGTTCAGAAGTAAACGTGAATTATTACCCTGATATTCAAGAAATCCAAGTAAACTGTGATCATGGTCGAGTCAGAAGACCAATTATAGTTTTAGATAAAGGGAGAATTAAGCTAGAGAAAAAACATGTTGAAAAAATCACCTCTGGTGCTTGGAAATGGAATGATCTAATCAGGAAAGGTATCGTTGAATACATTGATGCAGAAGAAGAAGAAAGCTCATATATTGCTATGGAACCAGAAAATCTTGAACATGATACTACTTATTCTCATTTAGAGATTGCCCCAAGTGCAATCTTAGGAATCTGTGCATCACTTATTCCTTTTGCTGAGCACAACCAATCACCAAGAAACACCTATGAAGCAGCAATGGCAAAACAAGCCTTAGGAATGTATGCAGCTAATTATCGATTAAGGGTTGATACTCGTTCACACATTTTATTCTATCCACAAAAACCTCTCGTAAAAACACATGGAATGGATATAGTTAGTTTTGAGAAAAGACCTGCTGGTCAAAACATGGTTATTGCCCTCCTAAGTTATGAGGGTTATAACATGGAAGATGCAATTATTTTCAACAAGCATTCCATAGAAAGGGGTCTTGCTCGTTCAGCTTTCTTCCGTCGATATGAAGCAGAAGAAAGACGATATCCTGCAGGACAAGAGGATAGATTTGAGCGAATGAGTAAGGACGTTCGAGGTTTTAGACCTCCAGAGGCATATGTTCATTTGAGTGCTGATGGTATTGTTGAACCCGAAAGTCACATAAAAGGCGATGAAGTAATTATTGGACGAACATCTCCACCAAGGTTTCTAGAAGAATATAGTGAATTCGAAGTTCGAGCACCAATTAGACATGAAACAAGTATTAGCATGAGACACAGTGAGGAAGGATTTGTAGACACAGTATATCTCACAGAAACTAGTGATGGAAACCGACTTGTCAAAGTAAAAATGAGAGACATGCGTATTCCAGAACTTGGAGACAAATTCGCATCACGACATGGTCAAAAAGGAGTTATTGGTTTGATTGCTCCTCCCGAAGATTTACCATTTACTTCAGAAGGAATTGTTCCTGATATAATTGTGAACTGTCATGCTATTCCTTCGCGAATGACTATTGGTCAAATTCTTGAGACAATGGCCGCAGTTCTTGGTACAAAACAAGGTAAAGTTATAGATGCAACTCCGTTTGAAGGAATCTCTTCTGATGATCTAGTAAACAGCATGAAAGATTTAGGCTTGAATTACTATGGAAAAGAAGCTATGTATAATGGTCTTACTGGAAAGAAGTATGAAGTAGATATTTTCATGGGAATGGCTTATTATCAAAAATTACACCATCTTGTGAAGGATAAAACCCATGCAAGATCAAGAGGACCTGTGCAGATTCTCACAAGGCAACCAACAGAGGGTCGTGCAAGGGAAGGTGGTCTTCGTTTCGGAGAAATGGAACGAGACTGTCTTGTGGGTCATGGTGCTGCTCTCCTCCTAAAAGAGCGTCTCCTCGAAGAGTCAGACAAAACCTCTATCAATGTCTGTGGAACGTGTGGAGTTATAGCAACCTATGATCGGAACAAAGACAAATACTTCTGCCCTGTATGTAAGGGAGAAGCAGAGGTGTCAACAGTAATAATGAGTTATGCCTTTAAACTCCTGTTACAAGAATTATTCTCACTTGGCATGGCACCCAGACTAAAATTAAAGGATCAAGCATAAGGAGACGGAGGAACAAACATGGCATTTAAGTTACCAAAAATAATCGATGCTTTACAATTCGGTCTCTTATCTCCAGATGAGATAAGAAAAATGAGTGTTGTCAGAGTAATAACCGCAGATACTTATGATGAAGACGGAACAGCAATTCCCTCTGGATTAATGGATGGTCGTTTGGGCACAATTGATCCTGGTCAACGTTGTAAAACTTGCGGAAATAGAGTTGGCGAGTGTGAAGGCCATTTTGGTCATATAGAACTTGCTCGTCCGATTTCTCATGTGGGCTTTAACAAGAAGATATACAAAATTCTCAGAGCAATTTGTCGTGAATGTAGTAGAATTCTTCTAACTGAAGAAGAAGTTTACGAAAACAAACAAAAAATTCTCAAGTATGAGAAGCGATGGGAACAAGCTAATACTGATCTTATAAATGAAATTCTCAAGAAAGCCGCAAAAGCAGATGTTTGTCCACATTGTCAAGCTTTACAATCCAAAATAAAACTCGAAAAACCAACAACATTCTTCGAAGAAATTAAAGCAAGCAAGAAGAGCAAAGTGGTTGAACGAAAGAAATTATCCCCATCAGACGTTAGAGATCGGATGGAAAGAATCTCTGATGATGATTGCTTATTACTTGGAATAAATGCAAAGCATGCTAGACCTGAATGGATGGTTTTGACTGTCCTACCAGTTCCGCCGGTTGCTATGAGACCAAGTATTACTTTGGAATCAAGTATTCGTTCTGAAGACGATTTAACACATAAACTAGTAGATATTATTAGAATTAATCAACGATTAAGAGAAAATATTGAAGCTGGTGCACCCCAACTTATTGTAGAAGATCTTTGGGAATTGCTTCAATATCATGTTACTACATATTTCAATAATGAAGTATCTGGAATCCCTCCAGCAAGGCATCGTTCTGGAAGAGCATTAAGAACACTCACTCAAAGACTGAAGGGTAAAGAAGGTCGCTTTAGAAGTAACCTTTGTGGTAAACGTGTTGACTTTTCATCTAGAACTGTAATTTCTCCTGATCCAAATCTAAGTATCAATGAGGTTGGTGTTCCACAAGAAATTGCTATGCAATTAACAATTCCTGAAAAAGTCACAGAATGGAATATTGAAGAATTAAAAGAATTAATAATGAGAGGTCCTGCTACCCATCCAGGTGCTAATTATATAATTAGACAAGAAGGATTACGTATCGATTTACGTTTCGTAAAAGGGAAACGAAATGTTGCAGATTCTTTGGAACCTGGATTTATAGTTGAAAGACATTTAAAGAATGGTGATATAGTTCTCTTTAACAGACAACCATCGCTTCACAGAATGTCAATTATGGCTCATAAAGTTAAAGTAATGCCATATAGGACATTTCGTTTGAATTTATGTGTCTGCCCTCCCTACAACGCAGATTTTGACGGAGATGAAATGAACCTTCATGTCCCACAAAGTGAGGAAGCTCAAGCAGAAGCTAGAACCCTTATGTTAGCACAAGAACAAATTTCTTCACCAAGATATGGCGGACCACTTATTGGCGCTAACTGGGATTATATCTCAGCTTCTTATCTTCTAACAAAGAAAGATTCATACTTCTCAAAGAAAGAAGCTATGCAATTCATTATTTCTTCTGGATTCAACAAAGACTTACCCGAACCAGAAATCAAAGAACCAGAAGAACTTTGGAGCGGTAAGCAAATATTTAGCTTATTTATACCTGAGGATACTCACTATACTAACACTGCAAAAATCTGTCAAAAATGTGCTGAATGTTTAGAAGAAAAATGTGAACATGATGCATATGTGACTGTAAGAAATGGTATTCTAAAGACAGGTGTCATCGATAAAAAAGCGATAGGTTCCCAACAAGAAGGTAGTCTCTTAGGAAGAATTCTCATAGATCAAGGAACTGATGTTGCTAGAGAATTCTTAGATGCAATTACAAAGTTATTTATTCGTGTTCTCTCTTACAAAGGCTTCACTGTAGGCTTTTATAATGTTGATATTCCTAAAGAAGCGAAAACACGAATTGATGAGATTCTAGATGATGCTGAAAGAGAAACAAGAGAAACAATTGATGCTTATAGACAAGGCATACTTGAAAGATTACCCGGAAGAACAGAAGACGAAACACTGGAAATGAAGATTATGGAAATACTCTCCAAGTCCAGAACAACTGCAAGTGATGTTGCTGGTGAGTATTTAGGAATGGAAAATGAAGCAGTAATTATGGCAAAAACTGGTGCCTGAGGTAGTATGTTAAACTTGGGGCAAATGGCGGCCTGCTTAGGACAGCAATCCGTTCGTGGTGCAAGAATTAAAAGAGGATTTAGAAATAGAACATTACCGCATTTCAAACCAGGTGCTCTAGATGCTCCTTCTAGAGGTTTCGTTAGAAATAGTTTCAGACGAGGACTAACTCCAATAGAATTCTTTATGCATGCTTGTGGTGGCCGTGAAGGTCTTGTTGACACAGCAGTTCGTACCTCCACGAGTGGGTATATGCAGAGACGGCTTATACATGCTTTATTGGATATCAAAGCTGAATATGATGGTACAGTAAGAGATGCAAACGGTGAGATTATCCAATTTATTTATGGTGATGATGGTATTGATCCAGCTAAATCAGAGCACGGAAAATCAGTAAATATTGATGCTGTCATTGAGAGAGTCCTAAAAACATCAGTAGAGGAATAAGTAGAGGTCGAAAAAATGTCAAACACAACAAGTAGCACTGCAAAAAAGCAAACTTATGTAACTTCAGAGCTAATTGAGAAAGAAGTCAGAAAAATTAACAAAGACGATCTCTTTCCTGTAAAATTTGAATCGGAAATAGCTGAGAAATTGAAAGATAGACAGCTAACAAAAAAACAATTAACTGAAATTCTAACTCGAATAAGAACTCAATTCGAAGGTGCTTTAATAGAGCCTGGGGAAGCTGTTGGGGTTATTGCCGCTCAATCTATAGGCGAACCCGGAACACAGATGACTTTGAAAACATTTCATTTTGCAGGTGTTGCAGAATTCACAGTAACTCAAGGTTTGCCTAGATTAATTGAAATTGTAGATGCAAGAAGGAATCCAAGTACACCCATGACTGAAGTATATCTTGACGAAGAACATAGAGTTGATGTTGAAAAAGCAAAGAACGTAGCTAGGAAAATTAGATTAACTCGTGTTGAAGATATTGCATCTAATTACAGCTTAGATTACTCTGAAATGCTTATCATTATTGAAATTGATTTAGAATTGTTGCATGATAAAGGTTTAGACATGGAGGCAGCAACAATTGCCATTGAAAAAGGAAAAAAAGTTGAAGTGAAAGCTCAAGGAAATATTATAACTGTAAATCCGAAGATCGAAAAAATTAAGGATTTGCAAAAATTTGCTTCAAAGCTTAGGCAAATGCCCATAAAGGGACTTTTACCTATTAAGCGAACTCAAATTACTAAGGACCCTGAAAAAGGAGAATACATTATCTTTACAGAAGGAACTGATTTTGTAAAAACACTTAGAATTCCAGGTGTTGATCAAAAGAGAATTTACACAAATCATACCTATGAAATTGCTGAAACTTTAGGTATAGAGGCTGCTCGCAATTCAATAATCAAAGAATCTATGGCAGTTCTGAAAGCTCAAGGCTTAGATGTTGATATTCGTCATATTACTCTTGTTGCTGATTTAATGACTGCTACTGGTGATGTTAGACAAATTGGTAGACATGGGATAAGCGGTCAAAAAACAAGTGTTTTAGCTCGTGCTTCATTTGAGATTACAGTGAAACACCTTCTTGAAGCGTGTCTACAAGGCGAAGCAGACAATTTGAGAGGTATCACTGAAAACGTTATAGTGGGGCAAATGATTCCTTTAGGCACTGGGGCTATTGATTTAATGATGAATCCCATGTCTCAAAAAGACAAAAAAGCTGCAAAGAAATAAAAGACGCGAAGACTTCACTTTTCAATCGAAGGGAATAATTTAAATTCCCTTTTTATTGGGATATGAATAAAATCGTTACTTTGAGAAAACAAATGTTGGAGAAAAGTAATATGTCATATGATTTAAACAGAGAAATACAAATAATTGCCAGGACTGGCAAAAAGGATTATGGAATAAATAGAGCTATTAAAGCAACAAAGCTTGGTAGAGCTCAATTAGTTATTTTATCTAATAACTGCCCTGAAGATAAAAGAATCCGAATTGAGCATTATTCTAAATTAGCAAACATTCCTATTGTAATATACACAGGAACTGGTTATGACCTTGGTGCTCTTTGTGGACGTGGACATGTCGTTTCGGCAATGTCAATATATGATCCCGGAGACAGCAAAATAATTAGATTGTTGAAGAAGAAATAAAATTCAATTTTGATTTAAACTGTAGGTTGTGTTATAAACTGTCAAGTGGGATTAAACTTTCTATCAATGAAATGAAAACAATCAACGTCTTTATTAGTGTTACAAAGATTAGCCCAAAAGATTGCATAATTGATAAAAAACTTGATAGAATTATTTTCTTAGTTGGTAGAGGAGCAATTGGACCAGCTATCGGACGACAAGGATTACACATTAAAAAACTGAAATCTATTCTTGCTAAAGACATAGAAATCGTTGAAGACGATGAGAAGCCTGAGCGGTTCATAAAAAACTCCCTTGTACCTGCAATTGTGGAAAAAGTTGTAGTAGTTAGAAGAAAAGACAAGCATGATTTAGCATTTGTTACAATAAAACGCGGTCAAAGAGGATTAGCAATTGGTAAAGAGGGTCGCAATATAGAGCGTGCTCGAATGCTTGCGAAAAGACATTTCGATATTGAGAATGTAATTATTAGTGATTAATAATTTCTTCGTCCCAACTTTCTTTCAATTTTTCTTTTTATTCAGATGATTCATTAGAATACTTTCGGTTAACTCTTTTCCTTTTCTTTTTATAATGAAATATTCATATTAAACCATAGATGAAGAACGCATTTACTTTTGGGTTGATACCTCGGCAATGTCATCTCCTCGGCAAGAGAAAAAAACTAAAAGCGTTCTTCCATCATGTGCACTCGGCACGCACTTTGCTACCATGTATGGGGGCCCCTTTTTGCCCCTTATACTTTCTTAAAGAAAACGAACCTATATAGATGAGGAGAAATGAATGCAAGAAATAGATAGAAAAATCGTTCCACGAGGATACCAAAAACTCATACTCGATCTAATAGAATTGCACACTTCAAAGAAGAAAAGTGTTTTACTTGAACTTGATTGTGGCATGGGGAAACGTGTCATTACATATGAAATATTAACTTCGCTTTTTCCTGAAAAACGTATTCTCTTAGTAGTATTATCATCATCTTCTCTTCATGAAACCAAAGATTTTCTGCAAAATGAATATGGTGGGGTTGAGGGATTTAACTGGATAGGACCCGGAATTAGTGGTGCTTATGCACAAAAAATTCTGAAGGAATCAAGAGTGATTCTTTGTACTCCTCAGAAATTATCAAATGTTATTAAAAGAGCACCGAATGATTTCGCAAATACTTTTGATATCATAATAATAAATGAAGTTGACAAATTGATAAGACGTATGGGATCTAGGAGAGTTCTTGTTTATCCTTGGACTGATTTAATAACCCAACTTGGTTCTTCATTATACATTGGAATGTCTGGCACACTCAGAGATTCTCATTATGTATTAGATCGAGATCAATTGGAAATAAGAAAAGAATTAGACACATTAGTTGAATTCATTCCGGATGTTGAGCTTATTTTCATGGACTATCTTGCTGGAACTGATGTAACGAAGTTCACTAAGGAAACAATAATAGAAACTGTTCCTGTAGAGGATCCAGCCATATCTCAAATTTCCGAAATTATTGGTCAGCAACTCAGAGATGCATATTCAGCTATTGAAGCGGAACTAAGAGAAGAAGCTCCGGAATATTTAGAACAAGTGAAGAAAACTGGTCCTCAAGCATTACTCCAAGCTCCTGTTTCGGAGTCATTACGTGGTAGAGCACAATCCCTTACTTTAACAAGAAAGTACTTGTTCTCTATGATGCCTGCACAATTGAAAAAATTTCTTTGGAAACTTCCCGATGTGGATGAGAGTATGTTACCAACAATCCCTCAAAAGGTACTCAAAGCAGTTGAAATTACTAAGAACACAAACAAAACCGTTATTTTATGTTCGTATATACGAACAGCAAAGACTATTGTTTCTCATTTAACTAAAGAAAACATAAAACCATTCTTACTCACTGGACAGATATTTGATAAAAATGCTGTTTTGCAAAGTTTTCGGAAATATGATGGAAAAGCAGCCATAATAATGTCTCCAGTAGGAGAACGTGATATTGATTTGCCAGAAGCAGATAAACTGATAATATTTGATTGTGTAAGAACTACAAAAACAGTATATCAGCAACTGAAAAGGATAAGAGGGGGTATTGGTGTCTTTCTCTATTACAATAATTCCTATGAAGCTAAGAAAGTTCAAACAGTGATCTCAGATATTTTGGAACGATATCCATGGAGTACAAAATTAGCAACAAATAAAAAATAGAAAAGAAAAGGGAAAAAATTACCTTCTTCAAAAAACTAAGAATCTTTCTTTTCTTCTTTATCTTCATCTTTGTCAAAATCAATTTGATTTGGAATATCTCCAATTAATTCTAATTGAAGTTGCAGTAGTTTTTTCCAAGATTTTGCGTTTTGAATTGCACCAGCTTCAATAAATCCATCTGTTTGATTCACAAGTTGTTCAATGATTTCAAAAATCTTAGTAACAACTTTTTCACCAGCTTTTCCTGCTGCAGGTAGGACTTTTTCTTTTGTTTTTTGAATGTTATCTTTGATTATGTCAAGCTCCATTGTTATCTGGTCTTGTTCTTTTGTACTAAGAGTTGAAAAAGCAATTGGACTTACAGTCAAAGTTTGACGTAGGTTCTTTGAATCTGAAAAGCTTAATCTTGCAGAAATATTTATCTGTTTACTCTCTTCGATAAGATCTTTTGCTTTTACAATACATCGCCATGTTAATGCTACAGAAGCACCTGGTGCAAGATCTTTTGCTTTTAATTTACTAAATTCTCTAACAATAGATACTTCTTTTATAGGAACCATCTCAAGCTCAATATTAAAAGCAGTATCTTCTCCGGAATTTTTTATCATTACTTCAATGTCAAATGCTTCATCAACTTTCACTTCACCCTTCATCTTTATATCATATTCAATCACAGGATATTTCTGGGTAGCGTTGATGTAATTTTCAACACCAAGAATTGTTCTTTGGATATAGGATGTGAATTCAGATAAACCACTATTGGTTAATGCAGGTATTAGACTTGAATAAACCATTGTTTTAACATTATTCAATAAACGTATGTCAAGGTTGTTTTTTGCATGCATGAGTTGTATGGACAAATCCATTAATGAATTTGCAGTGGAGTCGTGACGTAGTGCATCGAGTCTTGTTCTTACTTGTTCGATTACTTGACGAGCTTTATCTTCTTGAGAAACTAACACAAATAAAATCGATGATGTAGCATAACACACTCCAGCACCAACAGGTTGTTTCCAAACAATATACTCGTCACCTGCTAAAGCTAGATCTTGTGCTGCAAGATCAATTGCTTGAGCAGCTTCAGTCTCAATACCTAATTTACTGAAAATATCTGCAGCAAAGACTAATGATTTTGCTGAATTCTTATGAGTTCTATTCTCTCTTTGAAATTTTGACCATTCAAGAAATAATCTGGCTGCTTCAATCCAGGATTCTCTGGCTTTTTTAGCATTACCAATTTCCTCATAATGATTAGCCATTTGCTCAGCTTTCTCGACTGCTACTGTATAATCCTTTTCATTAACTGCTGCTCGTAATTCCTCTCTAAGCATTCTCTCGTTGTTTTCAGACAAATTGCTTACCTCCTTATGAAACAAGCATGGAATAGATTTCCACTGTTCTAAAGGTAAATATGTTCATATCTAGGTATAAAATGTTAAAATCCCTTTTTAGATGTTCTTTTGTAGGAAAAACAGAAACTAAGAAAAAAAAGTGGGGGAAAAAGGAGGAATTTTTCAGAATTAAAAATTGGTTCAACTCAAATAAGCAGATATTTCCTTAGCAATTTCTTCTCTTAATCTAGCAACATCACGGATTTCTAATTCCTCAGCTTGTTTAATTGCTTCTTTCAACTGAACTACCCCGCCAACAGTTGAAATGGAATCCATTGGTATTTGAAATTCAACATCTAATCCTTTAATAATAACATTAATCTTTGCAGGTGGAAATGTTAATTTTACATTTCGAACCACACCAATTTTCCTTGCAGATGCATCAATAACCTCTTTACCAATTAATTGACCTGGAATACTTAATTCGTAGAGCTCAGCCATCATACTAGCCGATTCACGAGATTTCTCGTTCTTTCTGGGCATCTTTTTTTCCTCCAACTAACAAATAGGTAGTAAATACTCTATTTTCAATAATCAGTGAACTATAACTAATATATAAGCTCTATTGTTATAAGGATGATAGTTAACTAATACACTTTTATATAATTTTATCAAGAAAATTGACTAAGATTAAAAAATGTGTAATTAGTTAAAGTTTCTGTATTTTGGCAATGTAAATAAATTTTGAATAACTTTCACATAAAGCAGTTAAAGAGTTCATTTAAATACAATATCCAAAGTAAAGCAATAATCAACAAGTAATGAGGATTCAAGATGATTTATGAATATCCAATGGAAAAAAGGGCTGAACTTCTTCCATTATTCCAAGGAATTGAATATTTAGAATCATTAGCTTTAGGTGTACTCCTTTCTGATTTATGCATGGTATATGCTGATGATTTAGATAAACCAAAAAATCTAATGTTGGTTTATGAAGAAATGATGATTGTTGTTTTTGGTGGTTTAGGGGAAGGAACAACAGCAAAAGAGTTATTTTCAAAAATAATAAAAAGTGCTGCTTTCATTTATCCAAATAAAAAATGGGAACAATTAATTAAAGAGAACTATGGTGATAAATTAAGATTCCAAACAAGAACAAAAGTTTCTTCAGCTAATTTAGATCTTGAGCATATGAGAAAATTGAAAAATAATGTTCCCGATGGATATGAAATTGTAAAAATAAATAGCGAAATAATTGATAAGTTCGAGGAAAACACAATACAAAAAATAAATCGTTTTTGTGGTTCTGTAGATAATTTCAGAAAAAATGGATTTGGTTTTTGTGCTTTGCATAATGGAAAAATAGCGGCTGAAATATCTAATGGTGGAATTACGTATAAGAATACTTTTGAGATAGATATCGAAACTCATCCTGACCATCGTAGAAAAGGATTAGCAACTGTGCTAGCTGCTTTTATGATAGAATATAGTTTAGAAAATGGTTTGGATCCTAGATGGGATGCAGCTAATAAATCATCAGCAGTTTTAGCATTTAAATTAGGTTATACTGATCCAGAAGAATATGAAGTTATGATTTATGTTAAAGAATAGATTGTTATATATAGAAAAATCAAAAAATAAAAGCCTTAAGATTGGAAATCTTGAGCTTTCATTTTAGCAAAAACGTTTTGATTTGTTAGTTCAAAGAATAACTTGAAGAAATTCGGATTTGTAGTGTAAAATGCAATATTTTTTTCCGGATGAATTTTTGGTGCATATATTATTTCTTCATTATCTCTAATAGCAATCCAATAATCCATTCCTTTGTAATTCATGGTACTGACATTTCCTCGTTTCACTAAGGAAGTGAGAAGTCCTATATCTTCTTCTTTGAAATTTGATACAATCTGATAATTAGCTACTTGTGGTTGCTTTTCTATCTCATACAAGTATTCAGTATTAATTGATGGCGAAATCAAGATTAGTTCTTCTTTCGTACGAAGTAGCATGTCTTTCATAGATCTTTCAATGCTTTCATTACCGTAAATGAATTCAATTTCTAATTCATCAATAGGCATGATTTTTTCTGACATATCAAGCATATCATCAAATATTTTTTGGGAATTATCTAAAAGATAGATTGTATTTCCTAATGTATTCTCGAGCTGTGTACCAGCATCAGTTAGTAATTGAGCTGATTGCTCAACTTTAGCTGCATTCTCATTGATTATATTCTTAATTAGAGTTTGAATAATGTCCTCTATTTCCACTCTTGAAAGATTTAATGCATCTTTTACCTCGAATTTTGCCAGCTCAACACGTTCTTCACTT
>DAOVPS010000100.1:0-11521 GCA_030629105.1 Candidatus Heimdallarchaeota archaeon | reverse complement strand
AAGGCATGCCTAGCATGAAGGCAGACATGACCGGTGGAGCTGTTGTTATCGCTGCTATGGAAGCAATTGCCCAATTAAAACCAGATCTAAGGATAGTAGGTGTTGTTCCTGCGACAGATAACATGCCTTCGGGTAAAGCGTATCACCCTGGAGATATCGTTAGTAGTTATAGTGGTCAAACCATTGAAGTTGTTAGCACTGACGCAGAGGGAAGGATGATCATTAATGATGCCTTAACCTATGCAGCACGAAACTACAAACCAAAAGCTATGTTTGATTTTGCTACTCTTACTGGATCAATTATGGTTGCTTTAGGCAGTCATGCTATTGGTTACTTTGCAAATGATGATGATTTAGCAGAGATACTCGAGAAAGCCTCTGAAACTAGTGGTGAACGCATCTGGCGTATGCCATTATGGAAAGTCTATGATCAGCAATTAAAAAGCGATGTCGCCGATTTCCAACACACAGGTGGTAGACCTGGTGGAGCAATCACAGCGGCAAGATTCTTGAGTAAATTTGTTGACGAAGTTCCATGGATTCATTTGGATATCGCTGGAGTCTCTGGACAAGAAAGCGATAAGGATTATAATCCTAAAGGAAGCAAAGGCGCAGCAGTTCGATTAATTGTTGACGTTTTAAGAAATTGGAAAAAATAAAGGTGAATAATTGTTTCACCTTTTGATTATTTTTTTTATCTAACTACTAGATTCGCTTTTTTATCCGCTACACCTATTTTTGCAATAGTTCCGGAATTAAACTCAAGAAAATCTTTCTGAATACCATCACTAAATATTACACCGTTTTCAGGCATAGTTGATTCGATAATTAGCTCATCACCTGAGTAGATTGTATCATAAATCATTGTTGCTTCAGAGATTTTACTGATAAAAGGTTCTCTAACTACAAAGGAAAGATAACTTGCATCCCATGGAAAACGATATTCATCTTCAGTAGCTTGTTCCAACCAAACATCGTTTCTTCTGAATTGATTCACCAAACCTATTGCACCTGTTATGATAGATTTAAACCAGGCTGATGAACCTGCACCTGTTGATATAATTATCCCACTTGAACTATGTGGTTCAGTTCTGCCTTTGTATGTTATTTTATATCGCGCAGAACCATGTGATTTGTGACCAATGAATAAATCATTGACACCATACAACTGTTGATTATTGTTAAGTTTCGCAACAGCCATTGTCACGTTTATTACGCTGTGATCACCATCTACTACTTTCTTCAATGCTTTCGGAAATTGTTCAACAGAAAAAGGTATCATTATGCCATCGAATCTTTGTGGATCAGGATTCACAGCAATTATTAGCTGATTCTCGAGATATTTTGCGGTATTAATTACTAGTCCATCTTGACCAATACAGACGACTAGATTGTTTGGTCCAAAGAGAAAATTCGGGAGAAATGATTTTTCAATCATTTGGTATTTAATATCCAATGGCATTGATTTCTTCAATTTATCTAATGAATCATAGTATTGCTTATCTGCTGCTTCATACTCTTCGAAAGAGCCACCCATGTGTTCAATGTAAAATTTCGCTTGAGATTTCGTATTGAATCGTTCTATGAGTTCTTCTAACCAAGTTTTTTTGGTTACAACAACTATTTTGTCAATCTTGACCATCTACATTACCTTGTTATTTTTTGGTCTCTTTTAGGATCGAAGCAAGTATGTCTGGAGTTATAGTTAAGGTGTCTATTTTCTCTGCGTTTTCACCTAGTTCTTTAATTGCTAGAGCGAGTAATACATTAGGTGCTAATTTCTTGTAGGCAGCAAGCTCGGTTTCTTTTGCTTTTGCGTGAAACTCTGCTTCTTTAATGATATTTGCTCCTTCTAAAGCAATCAATTCTTTTCGTTGCTTTTCCAAAGTAATTTGTGAATTTAGTTCGGTTTCCTTAATCTTGCTCTCTTGTTCAACTGCAGCAGCTCTTCTTTCATAGATAGCTTTGTCTGCTTTCATTTGCAAGTTTTCCCTATATTCAGCTTCTAAAGCTCGAGCGATTTCAGGTGTAGGTGTAATTGCTAGAAAAGTAATCGAGAGAATATCTATCCCCATTTCTTTAATTATAGCTTGACCTTCTACTGCTTCCAAAACTACACTAGTAAGTTTCTCAGAAGCAACCAAGGCATCTTCCAAAACCATTTTCTCAACTTCACTTCGAGTTCTTACCTGAATAACATTTCTTATTCTTAACTCGAGTTTTTCCGGATCTTCAGTTTGATATTGTCTTGTTCGGGGGTGTATTTGGAAGTCAAGAATTGTAGCCATCTTTTTTGGATCTTTAATTCTGTAAGTGAAACGTCCTTGAAGAGTAATTGCTTGTTTATTCTTGGTTGTTTCATTAAACACAAACCCAGAATCATTCGTTAATGCAGGTATTGCTGCAATGCTTGTATTCATCTTGAAATAGAAGAAGCTTAAACCTAAACCAGCACGTCTTCTTTTTCCATCAACAAATTTAATTATATATTTCTAAGGGTCTCCTCTAAAGTATGCCAATATAATTCACCAACAAATTAACTAATAGTCATTTTTTGAAACTATTCATTTTTGAATAATAACTGATTTACTTTCCTTTATTTTAACTTTTCACATCTGAAACCAAATTTCACAAAAATTTCAATTTTATTTTTTTCTTCAGTTTTGCGTTCAACTATAATTATTTATATGAAATCACAGAAAAATGATTATACCGATAAAATTCGTTGCTATATTGCTTAAATTTACGCAGATTAAAAACCGTACAACGCAACTAGAATTAAAATAAAAATTGAACTGGGGCTAGTAGATTAATGATGCAAGATGCAAATATTGCTAAGTTGATTCGTTTTACAGAAAGCAAGATTATTTGCACAGGTGGCGTTGTATTTGTTGGTGATGGTAATACTGGCAAAACACATACTGCAATGAGCATTACTGAATTTAAAGGAAAATCCTTTTTCAATCTTAGTGATGTAACCTTGAAGAAATCGGTAAACTTAGAATGGGATTACTTTATTTTTCAATCAAACATTGAAGAATATCTTGTTAGAACTAGTTCACAAATCTTTATCATGCCTGGTCAAAAAGGGAGAGCTAAGTTGGGTGAAGGATTAGCTTTCGAGGATGCTGCAGATCTATACTTCCATGTAGCTCCAATTAAAGTTGTTTTATCATTAATTCTAACTTTTGATTTAACAGACATCAAAACATTTCTGGAACTAGAATATTGGTTAGTTAGAGCCATTGAGAGAGATATGGTTCAACCATATACAAGTATAATAATTCTAGGAACTCACTTAGATCAAGAAGGCAGAATGGTTACTGATGAGAATATGCAAGTAGCAAAGACCTTTGTAAGAAATCTCATCATGGAGAAAACAGGTCTTGATAAAAAACAAGAAGACATTCATACTATCAAAGTTTCCAACCTTACTAGTGAGGGAATAGATGAGTTAAAGTTAGCCATTAATCATTCTTTTCTTTCAGCTTTCAATTTAAATGGTTATATTACCGAGCAAAAAGAAAACAACAATCATGATGAATCCGAAAAATCACCAAGTAGTGATTTAGAATAATTTTTACCCAATTATAAACACTTTTAAGATTGGGTAGAGTTTTTAAGATTGTAATGCATTACAAGGATTCTTGATTGTAGCAAAATTCTTGATTTATTGATTGAGAAAAGGAATTCCTATAGGAGATCAAAAGTAAACAATTGGTGCCATACATGATAAAAAAAGTATCTCGAGTCTATAGTCTTTTATTAATGGTTTTATGTCTAAGTTCTTTGATCTATTTAACAGATGTTGAAGCAGAAGAACCTGTTGAAACACCACTTGCTAAGGGTCAAGGTTTACCTCCATCAAGAAATGAGGATAGTTTTATGTCACCAGATGTACTTGCAGAAACTACAAATACCTCAGGAACATACAAAAAAGTAGCTTATTTTACTCAAGATAGTTATGTTGATTTAGATGGAAGAGGTTATGTTTTTGAGTGGGAAAGATACGAAGATGTAAAAGATGATAAAATTAATTTCGATGGAGTTAACTTCTTCCTAGACAATGCTTCAAGCAATCCGGATTTAAGATGGCATCCTTTAGATACTTTTGATCAAGCACAAAGTCAGTATCAAGTTAAAGGTGATTTTATTAATTCAACTGTTTTTACTCCAGAATTTAGTGTAGATACCTACATACAAGGTAGTGCCTATTTTATGTGTGCAGGTGAGACTTGGAGATCAGCATATTCTAATTGGACCCTCAGAGTAACTTTAGAACTTTTTAATCCATCTACGGGAGAAACTAGTTTTATAACACAAGCATCTGGAGAATTTGATGATACTAATGAATATGAAGGTTGGGAGCGAAATAGTACGAGTTTGGATTATCAAGGAATGATCTATGAAGGTGTGATACCAACTACGACACTTATCCCATCTGGGCATAGATTACGAGCAACTTATGAAGCTATGTTGGGTAGTGCTAGTTATGGAAGCGATTCAGAAAGGTTTGAATTAAGAACAGGAGGAGAGGGAGTCGGTTCAACATTTTATCATACGCAATGGAATATTGATGTAGCAAATAATACATTTGATGAATTTTATCATATTGAGAATGGCTATGAATCAATTGGGATTCAATTTTATATGTATCAAGATAGTTATCCTACAATTGACTTATCTGGTTTAACAAATAATACAATTTATACTGAATCAACAAATGGTACTCTATCAATGTCACCTGATTCAGTCTTTAACAGATATAAATGGGATAGTGATCCATTTACTAATTTCATTTCACCAACTATTGTTTCTCTTCCAGAAACCACAGATTGGCATACTTTAACTGCTCAAGCTTATGATTACTTTGATAATCTAGCTGAAGCAACTTATAATATTGGATTTGATTTATATGATACGAATATTATTTTGCATTCACCTGCAAACAATTCTCTAATAGCAGGTGGCGATTTATTTAATTTCAGTATTTATGATTCCACGTCTGTGTCTTATGAATGGGATAAAAATACAACAATGTATCCGTTACTGGATCCATTTGATATTCCTACTCCTGTTTCGTTTCAGGGTCCGCATCAATTAACAATTCATTACACTGATCCATTTGCTACAGAATTGTTTGAATATTTCTTTATTTTTGATAATGCACCACCGGATATTTTGCTAGTTAACGTATTAAATGAAACCATTCAACCTCAAGGAAAAAATATAGACATTATTATTGATGATCAAAGCTATCCTATCGATGTTCAATATAAATGGGATTCCGATAGTTTTGCTACTTGGTCACCTTTCCTTGGCAACCTCTACCGAGCTTATTTACCTTCAACTGCTGGTTTGCATAATTTGTTCGTTTTTGCTAACGATACATATGGGAATAATCACATCAAAGTATTTTCATTCAACACAAGCTTATCGCTCCTTAATGTAGAACTTTATAATTTATTGAATAACTCCTATTATCAAGGTGGAAACACTGTTCAGGTCTCAATAACTAATGATAATGGAACAGTCATATATTTCTGGGGAAATGATCTTTGGAGTGATGGAACCGGACTAATCAGTTCTGGTATCATGACTCTTAGTAGTGGAGATGCTTTATCATCTACGCCTGGAACCTATATTTTGACAGTTATTGTTGGTAATGCTGTTAATGATCAAATTGAGTTTAAGTTTCTCTTTAGAGTTGATCAAGAAAATCCAACAATAGATCAAGTTATACCAACTCCTGATTATAATGATTCTAGATTTCTGGTTAGTGCAGTTCTTTCCTATGATCTAAATGATAATTGGACTGATACATCTGATCTCATTACATTTTATTCAATAGATAATGCAAATAATAAAACACTAGATTCCCCATTCTTTGTTCATCTTTCAGGACTTTCTGATGGCAGTCATAATTTAACAATTATTGTATATGATATTGCTGGAAATTATTATCGATATTATATTGCTTTTATAATTGATACTACAAGACCTGATACAGATGTGATTATACTGGAGAAAGCGTATGCTGGTGGTTTTTATTATATCCCAGCTGATACTTTAGTTGAGATTACAATCACAGATGCAGATCCAGATACTGATAGTTACTATAGTTGGAATAGTACTACATACATTCCTTTTGTAGACAACTTCAATTTACCAGCAATAGAAGGAGACGCCACAAGACTTGATATTTTAGCAAATGATTCACTCGGGAATTATCGCATTCAAACTTTATGGTTGACTATTGATGATTCTGCTCCAACAATTGAGCTAATCTTGTTAATGAATCATTCAAAAATCAATGATATGACAATTAACTTTAATGTAGAAGATATTAATGATAATACAATTGCATATATAGAATCAAAATGGGATATTGAGGGAAGTCCCATACAAAGAACTCCAGAATTTTTTGTCAATTTACAGATAGGTCACCTGTTTGTAGAAGAAGCAATTATTTATCTTTACACATACGATGTTGTAGGTAATGAGTATTCTTGTGAGTTCCACTTCGAACTTGATTTTGATGCCCCAAATTATCTCATTTCTACTGCAAATAATTCTTATCTCACTGGTGGACAATTAATTAATTTTACTGTTCTTGATGTGGATATTAACAAATTCGAGTATAAATGGGATGATGACGAAGAAGCTTTTATTACTTTAACGAGTCCTTGGGATATTTTAGCTCCACTTCAAGATGGTAACCATACATTAGACATAAGACTTGAAGATGACGCTGGTTTAGAATCTGATCCTAACTTCGTTGAAGCTACATACATATTCATCATCGATGATATTGAACTGTTTTATATGAATCCGAGTGATTTCACTGATAATTACAATCATACTATGCATTATGGTGAGAATTTCACTATTACAGTCAATATTACAGATAGATTGACAAACGATGAAATTGAAAATTTGTCTTTTGCTATATTTAAGGAAGATGCTTTACTGAATTTATCAGTAGACGTTAGAAATGTCACAAATACAGAGTATATTATTACTATATATGGAACTAATGTTACTAATAATCAACTAACTGGTATCGAAGTACGTTTCTGGCAATTCATAGAGAATAACCATTCTGTTTCTGTAAATCTTAAAATTGACAAACTTGATGGCTATATTGATATTCTGAGTACAAGTGAAACAATTATTTTTGGTGAGCATTTCACCATGACTCTACAATTATTCGATAATCTTAATTATAGCTCACAAGAGATTCTTTACATAAGTGTTGACGGTAATGATCAAGACATATTATATACTTGCATTGACGAAGCAAACCTTATTTACGAAATTATCTTTAACACAAGATTTTTTGTAGAAGAGGAAGGAGAACATTCATTCACCGTTCATATTGAAGCTAATTTCTATAGTAGCACTATTAACAGTGATGTCCTTCAGGTAGAAATTCCATCTGGATTATCTACACAATGGATTATCATTATAATTGCCTCGGCAGTTCTATTTTCATTAGTCATGGGTTTTGCTATTTATCGAGTTGTTCGAGCAAGACCATTTGAAGAGCTAATGGAGAAAGTTGAGGAAGAAGATATTGAGAAAAACATGGAGAAAATTTCCCCAGGTGTTATATTGTCTATCTTTGACCAGAAGAAAGGACCAATACCTCTGATAGTAAATCACTCATTAGAGACTTCTTATTATAAACCAAGAATGAGAATTGGTTATGAAAACTTTCTCTTAAAAATTTCAGATCAAGCTTATTCTTCTCTTGGATTTGAGGAGCATGACGAAAGACGTAGAATCGGTTCTATTAATTTACCTAACGAGGATATGATTGCATTTATCCATGGAGTTCAATTACCAAATCCTGCTATGCGTGGAGGATTTGAGAATCTAACATTAATAGTTCTTGCAGATAAAGAAGCTGGTGTTCTTTTATTAGCAAATCAAGAATTTATGCTCTTGGAAATTGATGAACTCATTGTATCTCTTCAGGGTAGAGCACCATTATCTGTAGTTGAAGAGCATCTTCAGAAAATACGAAAGCGATCTGTTATTATAATGTTAGCAGCTCAAAAGAACGTTAAAAAAGACAAAAAAGAGCTCGAGAAGTATCAATAAAAATAAAGTTGCGTAAACAGTAATATTGATATCAAGACAAAAATTTAAAAGATTACAGATAACCACAAGCACAACTTCCAGTGATTAATATGTCTTACTTATTTGAAGAACTACAACAAAAAGACGGTAAACCACAAGATGAGGATAAAATTCTCCTTATGGGTTTACAACAAGCTGGTAAAACAGCTATAAAGGATGTTGTGTTCTTTGGTAAGAAACCAGACGAAGTAGAAGGTTACATGGCTACAATTCATTATGAACGTCAATTCATTGATGATGATCAAAAGAATTTAGTTATAGATTCTGGTGGACAAGAAAGTTATTGGAATGAAGCAGTTACTCAATTCCGTCATCTTGTTTTCTCTAACGTTAAATTGCTTTTATGGATTATTGATATGACTCAATCCGAATATTTCGAAGAATCAGAACGAAGATTTAGTTTTACAATTCGTCAGTTTAAAAAAGAGAATCCTGATGGCAAAATTGCAGTTCTTTGTCACAAAGTGGACAAGATTCAACCTGAAGAACTTATTTCTTTACTTGAGCAAATCAAGAAAGACTTTGATGATCCTAAATACGACATCCAATTTGAGTCAAGTAGTATTTATTACGCTGATGCTTTGATAGAATTAGTCTACAAACTCATGAAAGATGCAAATATGAATATTCAAAGGTTTGAGTTAATCGAGGATCTCGGGAAGAAAGTTGAGGAAAGTGAAGAATTCCAAAGCTATGTTATGGAGCATCGAGAAGATCCAAGAATTCGTCAACTTATGGATTACTTAAAGCCCGAGCATGGTGGAACCCTACCTACTTATGGTAAATCGACTATCCAATTAGATCTCAGGGATCATGACATTATTGAAATCGTTTTAATTGATAAAAAAACTCTTTCTCCAGTTATAGGAACATCAGCTCAAGCATCAGTTAATGTTGATATGTCCATTGATTATATAGTTGCCTTGCAGGAATTCAAATCAAGTATCAGTGATCAAAAATTCGATAATGGTTCAACAGTTAATGTTGTTACTGCATCTAATGAGAAAGTTCATGGCATGATTGTCAGTATGGAGAAAAACTACCTACTAATCACTTCATTTTCGCCTATTACAGAGGACAAAACTAAGGATCTTTATGGTCTTATTACTAGATTTTCCCAATCTCTTGATGAAACAGAAAGAATCGAAGAACAGGCTATTAGTGAAGCCCTACCTAAAGCTAAGGAAATTGTTGCTGCCCCTGTAGTCGAAGCAGTAAAAGCACCTGTTATAGTTGAAGAACCAGTTGTTGAGCGAGAAGGAGAGAGTCTATTCACTTTCGTGAACAAACTGAAGGAAAAACAAGTTATCGAAGAAATCAAAGAAGTAGAACCAATTCCTCCAGTTCCTGAACCAGAAAAAGTTTTAGCTCCTGTTCCGGAATCAGCTTCTTTAGTTGAGCCAGATACAGAAGCTGTTTTAGAACCTGACTTAACTGCAGAATTAGAAGAACCAATTGAAGCTCCAACAGAAGAAGTAGTTGAACCTCCAGTAGTGGCAGAACAACCGGAAGCAGAACCAGTTGCAGAGCAAGTAATTGAAGCACCTCAACCAGCGAAGAAAAAGCGCTCCAGATTTATGGAGCGAATAAAAGAAGAACGTAAAAGTTATGCTATCAAACAGATTCAAATCCAAGCAGCAAATCTTGATCTCTCAGAGGAAGATTTGAAGAATTTAGCTGAATATCTAAGGAAAGAGAAGAAATCTGAATCCGAATCCTAATTTTTGAAATAATTAATTAGTAAAAGAATTCGTTTTCTATATTGGTCTACTTTTCTCATATCGTCGATATTCTAGATTTTCATCGAGTATAACCGGAATTTCTCTTATCCCTTCCACACAATCATGAAGTGGATAAATTTCCACAGAATTAGCACCAAATCCGGAACTAACTTTAATTCCTCTTTCTAGTTGTTCTGAATTTTCTAGTGCTATTTCTAAAACAGATTTTTGAATTTGTTTCCCACAAACGTCACATTTAACACCAATTTTAGTGTCAAATCTTATTTCTAGGTCCTTCACATTCTTGAGTTTTTGTCCTTTGAGATAGTCCGCAAGAGTTTTCTTCATTTTTGCTTTTGCTTGCCCCAAGAGCTCATCAGGTTGGAATAAATTACTAATCTGATCACTTAAAACGCTAAAATTATCTTGGGCTACAGTAATAGTTGTTTGTTCTGGAAAAATAGTGGTTACAATTAAATCATCATCAACTTCTTTCATGAAGACCGTATAGTTTCCATAAGCAAAAATTGCTTGTTGTAATATCATTCCCGGGAAGTATGCTTTAGCAAGTTCATTTTTCAACCTTTGATAGTTAACTCCTGAAACTACCTCAGGTTCTGAATACAATATCAAACCTTGTGAGGTTGAAAGAGCTAAGAATTCTAGGTTGTAATTACCTACAATACTTTTTATTTCAGTTGTTTTAACATCGTCTCGAGGATAAACATAAGAAAGCACTTCTTGCATTGCTTCCCATACAGAATTATCATATATTGATGTCCCGAAAATTTTAACATTATCAAATTTTTCTACTTCAAATATCTCTCCAATTGATTGAACAATTGAAGTGCGTTTATTCATAGGAACAACATCGATTTTGTGGGCAAAAACATAGATTCGTGCTGTTCGACTCATATCTCCCAAGCTCTTAAGGGTTAAATCAAAGTAATATTTTGAGCGCATAACATTGGCAGCATCTGAAACATCAACCACAAAAATCGCAGCTCTCACGTCTGAGAAGGTCCTTTCCTTATATTGCTGGAAAATTTCATTAAGATAATTTGTTTGACCCCCAATATCAAATAGATTAATTCCTCCACCAGCTAAATTAAACAACTTTCTATTTATTCTCACTGTTGCGGGATTTAGTGCTGTTGCTTCTGGGGTGAAACCTTCAAAAACAACTTGCCGTATGGATGTTTTTCCTGATTGTGATAATCCTAAGACTACCACTTTAGATTCTAACTCGCTAGATGTAGGAGACATAAGTTCACCATTCTCGTTGAATTTATTCTACCCTACACTCTATTTTTAATCTTTTTATTTAGTCATATCTTAACACAATTGCGTTTTTTGTATATTCTGACTAAGACCAACAGTTAAAAACCAGATGGTTTAGAATGATATCATTATGTCCTCTGATAGAAAAAAAATCCTTCTTACTTGTGATGATGGTATACGAAGCAATGGTTTAGTGCAGCTTTATTCTGAGCTTTCCAAGTTTGCTGATGTAACCATTATTACTCCCAATGTCCAACGAAGCGCTGAAGGAAAAGCTATTACCATTAATCAAATTATTCGCGTAGAAAAGGAACAAATAACTCCAGATATCACCGGCTATTCTATCTCCGGATCTTCAGCTGATGCAGTTATTT
>DAOVPS010000128.1:0-9512 GCA_030629105.1 Candidatus Heimdallarchaeota archaeon | reverse complement strand
TTTGGGGGGTTAGCTTCTGGTGGGAGTACTAATTGATCGATGTTGTAGTATAAGGTATCACCGGCTACTACTCCTACAGAAGAATCAAAGTCTTGAGGAACCACTTGTGTTTGTTCTTGCACAGTTGTTCCCATCACAGATAATGCTGGCGAGAGCATTATCATTATAGTTAATAGTATAAAGGACTTGTTCATCCTCAAAATTCTTTCACCAATTTTAAGTTTAGATAGTCTGATAATCTGGGTTTTGTTATAAAACAGTATCCATTGAGGTAAAGCAAAAAGTTGGTTTCCTAAAATACTGGTTTAATTAAATCTTTGCTTAAAAAAAGAAAAGAATAATGCGACTAAAATCGCATTTCTTATGATCATTCAGTTTTCTGTTGTTATTTCTTCTTCTTCTTTCTATAGACGACGCCAGCCATTGCTACAGCGAATATTGCTGGTATTGCAATTATCCATGTAAAGCCTGGGAAGATACCACCTTGTATTAATTCAGGGGGATCGTATAGAGGATTTCGTAGTTTAAAGTCAATGTGTAATTCTAAGGTTCCGGTTCCTGATGCTGGGGATGCAGAATCATAATATGCTAATTCAACATCGGCTCTGACAGCAATTGCTGCTGGGATTCCTTCTGAAGTATAACAAATATATCCTTCTTCTTCTACAGTTATTCTTGATCCATCATCATAAACCATATCTGGTTGAGCACCAAAAGCGGATATAATAATAGATGAAGAATAATCGTAATTCTCTTCAACATCGTAGGTTACATGTTCTTGTAAGTAATAGAAGTCTCTCTTCTGAACGAAATCAAATCCACCGCCAAGTGCATGATAAGTCAAAGCGTCAGTTGGAATTGAAAACAACTCAAGAATGTCAACAACATAGACACCAAGCATTGTGTCATAGAGATTCATGTGCCCTTCATAAATTTCCCAATCAGGGGTCACGAACGGAGCAAAATATGGGAAGTATGTATACGATGGTCCTTCTGGCATTAGTGCCTCTGGAGAGGATGATAAAGCATAGTAAAATGGATCATAACTAGCTTGTACTACTCCTAAAAATCCATTATAGACTATGTCTTCAGCAATTTTTTCCAGTGCTTCTGTTTCAAAATTATACATGTATACACTGCAAGAATAGTATAAACCAATTACTTGGTCAATGATGAGTTTTTGGAAAACTTCTCCTTCTAGTGAAGCTAAATCATCTAGAAAACTGTTAAGACTAGTTTGGTTGATAGATGTATACAAGTCACCTGTACCAGTTACTTCAACATTAGCGATATCCGCTGTAAATTCTACAAAGTCGCCAACGGTAACAGGTAATGGATTGTACTCTACTCTATCAAGTGTAAGCTCAATTGTTGTATCTGTGAGATTCATACCCATAAAGTAGATATCATCATATATTATGTGAGTACAAACACCATCTGATTTTCTCCAAGCGGCATTGATTAAACCAGTTCCATTGACAAGGGAAACTGAAAATGTACTTGCGTCATTTGTAACTGTAAATCCAATTGTTTCAAGCATAAATTCATGAGTTGCCCAAGCATCATTTACAACAAAAACCATCGGAGGAACATCTGTACCATTGAAATGTGGAGCTCCAATCACACCTACAGATGGGGTCGCAGCACCTTCTGATATAATAAAGTCAGTTGCAAGTAATCCATCGCCAACTGTGAATGTTTCTTCTTCACCGAAAAGCAAACCAGCAGCATAATAAACTACAGTACCCACTGCATCTGGGAAAATATAATTTTCATAGACTGCTTCAATTTTTATAAAGATTTGATTGCCAGCAAAATCTGGCAATGTAACACCTTCAGGATCTGCTTCTGGTGGTAATACAAGTTGGTCAATATCATAGTAAATAGTATCGCCCGCTTGCACGTTTACATCTGCATCCCAATAATTAGCTGTAATGGTTGTTTCTACAGGAATTGTCGTTCCGAAAACTGAAATTATTGGGGTTAAAGTTATAATTACAATTAAGAATATTAACGATTTTTTCGTCCTCAAAATTGTTCACCATTTTTCGTTTTAAACTCTGTCAAGAAATCTAGACATGTTTATGTTTTACTATTGTTTTTTCATTAATAAAGAGTGCCCCTTTGACGTAAAGGAATAAAAGCTGCAGAGAAAATTATTTCATGAGTATTCCCAATTTCTGGTATCAAAAACATTTAAGCTACTAATCTGTAAATACTAATAAAGTAAGAAACGTAATGTAGAGATATGCCAAAGAAACTAACTATTAGGCATCTTGAGAGATGTGTTGGATGTCTATGCTGTGTGATGGCTTGTGCTCGAGAGAGATTCAATACTCTATCTATAGATCAATCTGCAATTAGAGTGAAAGCTGCGGGGCAAACAGCGTATTATGCAATAGTAGTTTGTAGAGGGTGTAAAGATCCAGTTTGTTTGCGAGCTTGTCCTACAAATGCTCTCAGGAGAAGAAAAGGCGGAGGAGTACTTCTAGATAAGTCAAAATGTGATGCTTGCGGGAGCTGCGAAAAAGCATGTATGATCGGAGCAATTAGACTAGATCAAAAACAAGGTATACCAATAGTTTGTATTCATTGTGGAAAATGCGTTCCTTTCTGTCCACATGGAATCTTAGAAATGGAGGAAGTTGAAGGATGAAGATCATCGATATTAACCTAACAAATAGGAAGATAGAAGCTGTAGATGACGAAAAGCTTAACAAATACTTAGGTGGAGTTATCTTAGCTACAGAAATCTTCACAAAGAATTGTCCTCCAACAATTGATCCTTTATCAGAAAAGAATGTTATAGTCATTGCTAATGGTCCTTTAACTGCTGCTTTCCCAACAGCATCAAAAACTGTTGCGATGTTCAAATCACCATTAAATAATGAATTGGGAGAAAGCTATGCAGGAGGAAGGTTAGCTTCTGCATTAAGATTTGCAGGATATGATGGTCTAATAATAAGAGGAAAAGCAACTCATCCTGTCTATATTGCGATTCATGATAATAGTATTGCAATAAAGAATGCCGAATTATTATGGAATCTTAGAAGTGTGTTTGCAGTTGGGAGAATATTAAGAGATGCAGAACCTCAAGGTCCTGGTAGAAGAAGTTTCGTGAGATCAGGACGAGCAGGGGATAGACTAGTAAAATACGCAAATATTAACGTCGATAATTATCGCCATTTTGGTAGATTAGGTTTAGGAGCTGTTTTTGGTTCAAAGAATCTAAAAGCCCTTGTTATAGAAGGAACACAAGACTTTGTCTATCCAGATATGAAATCTTACAAAAAAGCATATCGAGAAATTTACAACCACCTGAACAATAGTGATGACATGGACAAGTATCACAGACTGGGGACTGCTGCTGGTATAAAATCAATTAATGCTATGGGAGCTCTACCAACGAGGAATTTTAGTAGTGGTAAATTTGAGCATATAGATAATATTTCTGGGGAATACTTTGCTGATAATTTATTGTTAAGAAAAATCGCTTGTTCTCAATGTCCTGTTGGGTGCATACATGTTGCATACCTCCGAGTGCCCTACAAAAAAGAAGAGTATGACGTGGAAACGACTTTTGTTCCCTATGACTATGAGTTAATTTACGCGTTAGGGTCAAATTTAGGGATTGAATCTGGATCAGATGTATTGCGTTTGATTGAAATTGTTGATAGAAATGGTTTTGACATCATTTCTTTAGGGGGGATTCTGGCATGGGCAACAGATGCGTATCAAGAAGGTTTGATCTCTGTAACTGATACAATGGGTGTCAACTTTGAGTTTGGTAACACTGTAAATTATCTTACAGCAATTAATCTAATTATTAGAAGAGAAAATGATTTCTATCATACACTTGGAGAAGGGATAGATGCATGTGTAGAAAAATACGGTGGACAGCAATATGCAGTACGAATTGGTGGACAAACTCCTGCAGGTTACATGACAGGACCTGCAAGTATAATTGGACATATGATTGGGCAAAGACATTCTCACCTTTGTAATGCTGGCTATAGTTATGATCAGAAAGCCTTCGGCAAGGAAATGAACCCAACTGAAATTGTTGATTCATTAATGATAGAAGAGAAATGGCGTTTAATACTTAATTCACTAGTTGTATGCTTATTTGCTAGGAAAGTATTCAATATTGATAGAACGTTGACCAGTTTGAATTCGATTGGTAAAAACTATACTGAAGAATCCTTACTCAAACTTGCTGATGAAGCTTATCAGAAGAAGAATCAATGGAAAAAGGATGCAGGACAAATATTTTCTATTGAAAAACTCGCTGAACGTATTTTCAAATTCAAAACTCCACATGGATATCTAAAGAAAGAATTCATTCGAGAAGCTATTGAATATTATTCAAAGTTATCTAGTATTCCATTGAACTCTGAATAAAAAAAGAAGAGGAAGGGTATCCTATGTCTAGGATTTCCCAAATATATTTTTCATTTTGTTTTTAATAACCAGTCAGGATCAAATTTCCCAATATAATCCACTGTTAAAAGTTTCCTGCCAGTAAAGAAAGAAGTAAGAGGTCCAGTTTCTTGAACTATTATTTCCTTATTTTCAGGATTATGCTTTTCAATATGCTTGTGTATCTCTTCTGCTGCCTCTGGCCATCTAGTATGATTGATAAATAATGTCTTATTGTCTGGATGCATATTTCGTAATGCTTCTACTCCAAGATTCTTCATTTGCTGAATTATTAGTTTATCATCTGCTCTAAGTTGCCCATATATGTGTACTTCACCATTGACATATCCACAAACTGGTTTAAACTTCAAAACGTTTGCTAAAAATTTCTTTGTTTTCGAAATTCGTCCTGATCGTGCAAGATTATCTAGAGTATTCATTATTCCTTTTAATTGCAAATCAGGTAACCATTCTTCGACTTTCTTTGAAATTTCTTCTTTTGATTTGCCATCTGAGGCTAATCTTGCTGCTTCAAGTGCTATTAATCCTAACGAAGAACAGGTAACTTGGGAATCATAGACACTGATATCTTTATCTTGCAAGTATTGTTTAACAACACTTTGTGCTGTCTTGAATGTTCCAGATAGTTTTTCAGAGATAAAAAGACCAATGACTGAGTCAGCGACTGCTAGCGCTTCCTCAAAAGCCTTCAGAAAGACCCCTGGACCTGGGATTGCTGTTGTTGGAATTTCATCGTCAACAAGACTATAGTATTCATCCCACGTAATACCTTTTTCTATTCCTTCAACTTTGTATGATTTGTTTTCAAAATTTATCAAAATCGGTAGAATAGTAATATTGTGTTTTTCAACAAGCTCCGGTGGAAGGTCAGATGAAGCATCTGTAATAATTGCTACTTTTCTTTCACTCATAATTAAAAATCTCCTGTCATTTATTCACAGACAAATGTGATTAGAATCTAGATTACTCATAAGTTTATAACTTTTTTTTACCGACAAATACTTGCTTAATAAAAAAAAAGAAAAGGAGAAAAGCTCCAAAAGAGCCCAATATTCCTTTCTATTTGGTATCCATTAACCAATTTGAATCGAATTTTCCGATGTAACCAAAAGCCAACAATTTCTTTCCAGTATAGAAAGCATTTATTACCCCAGTTTCTTGGATAATTATTTCTTTCTTCTTAGGATTTACTATGTTAAGATAAGCGACTATTTCTTCTGCTGCTTCCGGCCATCTTGAGTGTGCAAGAAATATTGTATTGTTATCCTCGACCATGTTTTGTAATGCTTGTTCACCAAATTTCTTCATTTGTTTAATGATCAGTGCATCATCAGCTTTTATATTACCATAAACATGGATTTCATCATCTACAAAACCTAATACCGGTTTGTACTTCAATATGTTTGCAAAGAATTTCTTAGTCTTTGATAACCTTCCTGTTCGTACTAGATTCTCAAGTTGGTTAATGATTCCAGCGTAATTTACCTTTTTAATCCAGTTTTCAACTTTTGTACAAACATCTGCTTTAGCATGCCCTGCTGATGCAAGACGTGCTGCTTCTAATACAACTACACCAACACCTACACTATTGACGCCAGCATGATAAACACTGATGTCTTTATCTTGCATATGTTGTTTAGCAACCATTGTAGCAGTGTTATATACTCCGGAAAGCTTGTTTGAAATGAAAATTCCAATAACTGAATCTGCAATTTCAAGTGCTTTGTTAAAAGTCTTCATAAAGACTCCTGGACCAGGTATTCCTGTCGAAGGAACTTCCTTCTCAGCAATTTTGTAGAATTCATCCCAAGTGAATCCTTTCTCAATACCCTCAGATTTAAAAGACTCTTCCTCAAAATTCATTAGAATTGGAAGAATTGTGATGTTATATTTATCCTCTAATTCTGGTGGTATATCACCAGAGGCATCTGTTACAATTGCGACTTTTTGTTTACTCATCTTTAGAAATCTCCATTTTGATAATGATTATTTTTTATCGGATTAATATGTTAGAAACTTGCTCTTATTTAACTATTATGCGTTTTTGAATATTAGATTGAAAAAAATGATTTATCAAGAAATTCCATGGTCTTTAACAAAGGAAATCGGAATTTTTAATAAAAAGTAGTCTCTTTTTATAGTTGAAATAACTTTAACAGAATTTATATTGAAGTATTAGAAAATATTTAACATACGGGGCATAAAAATGAGTTCATATGAGAAATTAACACCTCCAACAAAAGGAGAAAAAATTACTAAAGATAAAGATGGAAATCTTATCGTTCCTGATAATCCAATTATCCCTTATATAGCAGGGGATGGTATTGGACCAGAAGTTGTAGATGCAATGCGAGTAGTAGTTGATGCTGCTGTAAAAACTGCTTACAAAGGTAAGAAGGAAATTATTTGGTTCGAGGTTTTCGCTGGAGAGAAAGCTCGAGACATTTATGCTGCTGATTTTTCTGAAAAGCAATTAAAGGAAATGGATCCCAAAGATCTTCGAAATCTCTTTCTCCCGAAAGACACTTTGAAAGCTATAACTGATTATATTGTTGCAATTAAAGGACCTCTTACAACTCCAATTGGTGGAGGATTTAGAAGCTTAAACGTAGCAATTAGACAATTACTGGATCTTTATTCGTGTGTTAGACCAGTTTCTCACATTAAGGGCGTGCCAGCACCAGTAAAAGCTCCTGAGAAAGTAAATATGGTTATCTTCAGAGAGAATATTGAAGATGTTTACTCTGGCATTGAATTTGAACCTGAATCAAAAGATGCTAAGAAATTAATCACATTCATGAATGATGAATTAGGTACCAAGATAATAATGGAATCCGGTATTGGAATAAAACCAATGTCTTGGGCAAATACTTCGAGATTAGTTAGAATGGCAATTAAATATGCTATAGACAAAGGCTATGATTCTGTTACCCTCGTTCATAAAGGGAATATAATGAAATTTACAGAAGGTAAATTCAAAGATTGGGGTTATAAATTAGCTGCTCAAGAATTTTCTGATATTGTTATTAGTGAAGATGATATGTGGGCAAAGCATGATGGAAAATTACCGAAAGGTAAAATCCTTATCAAAGACAGAATTGCTGATTCAATGTTTCAACAAATATTGCTAAGACCTGATGAATATGGTGTTCTTGCATTACCAAACCTAAATGGCGATTACATAAGTGATGCTTTAGCTGCTCAAGTTGGTGGCTTAGGGTTTGCTCCAGGAGCAAATATTGGTGATGAAGCAGCTGTCTTTGAAGCAACTCATGGAACTGCTCCAAAACATGCTGGAAAAAACAAAGTCAATCCTGGATCAGTCATCTTTTCTGCTGTTATGATGCTTGATTTCATGGGTTGGACCGAAGCTTGTGAGATAATTCAAACTGCAATAGAGAAAACTGTTTTGCAAAAGAAAGTTACTTATGACATTGCTAGACAATTGAAAGACGTAACACCTATAGGCACATCCAATTTTGCAGACGCAATAATTGAAAACATGTAACAAAATAGTCGCAACTTTCGAAGGTCCTAAATCATGAGTGGCAAAAACATTGTACAGAAAATATTAGAAGCTCACAATATCTCTGAGAAACCAATAACCGATTACGAACTTGGTGATCCAATATTCGTAACTATTGATCAATGTCTCACACAAGATGCTACTGGAACTATGGCTTGGTTGGAATTTGAAGCAATCAATATTCCTGAGGTAAAAGTTCCCTTGGTAGTCTCTTATATTGATCACAATATGTTACAAACTGATTTTAGAAATGCTGATGATCACCTTTTTCTGCGAACTATAGCAGCTAAAAAAGGAGCTATCTTATCAAAACCAGGAAATGGTATTATACATCAAGTTCATCTCGAGAATTTCGCTACACCCGGAAAAATTATGATTGGATGTGATTCTCACACACCAACGGGTGGAGGTGTAGGTTCACTAGCAATAGGTGTAGGGGGTTTAGTGGTTGCTACTGTTATGGCAGGAGATTCCTTCGAGTTAAAATACCCAAAAGTGATAAAAGTAAACCTTATAGGAAAATTGAATCGTCCTTGGGTTACAGCTATGGATGTTATTCTTGAACTCCTAAAACTCCGTGGAGTCAAAGGTGGATTAAATTCAATCTTTGAATACTCAGGACCAGGAGTAAAAGATCTCACTGCACCCGAGAGAGCAACAATTACCAATATGGGAGCTGAATTAGGTGCAACAACATCTATTTTTCCAAGTGATGAGCTAACAAAACACTTCTTAAAAGCTCAAGACCGAGAAGAAGATTATTCTTTACTCGCTGCTGACGATGATGCAGAATATGATAAAATTGTTAATATTGACCTTTCAAAATTAGAACCAAACGTTGCATTGCCACACAGCCCAGGTTCCGTTGTAAAAATACGAGAATTAGTAGAACAGGTGCCCATTTCAGAGCTACACAAGAGATTCCCAAGTAATGTTCATGTTGATATTGATACACACATAGGAAGATTATATGAACGTGATTTGGCAGTAGACCAAGTTTGTGTAGGCAGTTGCACAAACGCTTCTTATCTTGCACTAGCTACAACTGCTTCAATATTAAAGGATCAATCAGTAGCAGCAAATGTTAGTATGACAGTAACTCCTGGATCAAAGAATGTCTTTATGCAATTAGCACAAGAAGGGATTTTAACGGATATCATAGGTTCCGGTGCTAGAATATTGGAAAGTGGTTGTGGTCCTTGTATTGGATTAGGTCAAACTCCTCCAACAAATGGAATTTCCGTGAGAACTTTTAACAGGAATTTCTTTGCTCGAACAGGAGAAAAAACTGCTGGGGCATTTTTAATGAGTCCAACCTCTGCTTCTCTAATTGCCATCAAAGGAAAATTCGTAGATCCTCTAGAAGAGAAATCTATAAAACCAAAAATCTTTGCTGAACCAGACAAGTTCATTACAACAAAAAATATGTTCATTTATTCTCCAAAAGACAAGAAAGAACGAGAAAAAATAGAAATAATAAAAGGATTAAATATCGCTGATTGCCCAATAAATGACCCACTAGGACTTGAAATGACCAGTCGTGTTT
>DAOVPS010000142.1:0-8694 GCA_030629105.1 Candidatus Heimdallarchaeota archaeon | reverse complement strand
CGATCAATGGGTTTTCATCCTCTGAAAGGCTTTGTGGATAATAGAATTTATCACAATAATGTGCTATGAGAAGAATCAGAGGAGGAAAATATTTTCTTCTCCTTGGCAATTTTTTCCCAGGATATTTTTCTTTAAGTTTCTCTACATATTTCTTTTCGGAAGGATTTTTAACAAAATATCTAATGACAGAAAGGCTTCCTCTTTTCTGATTCGCGATAATTTTTAAAGGAGTTCTTTGTTCTCTCTTAGAACGTCTTCTTAAATCGATAATTTGGGTAGAGTAATTATCTTGCTTATCGTCAACAATCATTATTGCATACACATGTGCAATGTAAAAACCTTGATCCGGATAATGTTGAATTAGAATGGATTCATGCATTTTCGATTTCTTATTTTTATATATCTCAAAATCCATAACGTTATTTACACTACTATTTGTTGATGACTGGTCTATCAAGTAGTCCTACCTCAAAGAGTTCTCTGTAAAAATTGTTTAAAAGTAGCTAAATGGGAAAAATTATCCTCTCGAGTTGAAATTTAGCTGTTTTAATACATTATTACGGAGTATTCTATTGTAAGGAAAGACTTTCTTGAGAGGAAATAAGTGACATCAGCAGAAGAGATTATACAACATCCCTATTTGCGAAAAGGTATTGAACCTAGACTTTTTCAGCAAACTATTCTTAACACTTGCATTACCAAGAATACTCTTGTTGTTTTACCCACAGGAACTGGAAAAACAATTATTTCAATTCTTCATATTGCCTATCTTCTTCAAAAGCAATATTTCATAGGTGAAGGAGAATTTATTCTAATATTGGCACCTACAAAACCCCTCATTAATCAACACGTTAAATCCTTCAGAACATTTCTCAATATACCTGCTGAAAAAATCGTAGAGCTTTCTGGTGCAATATCTCCTCAAAATAGAAAATTGATGATTCAAAATGCTACAGTTATTATTGCTACCCCACAAACTGTGAGAAATGACATTATTCATGGGCATCTTAATCCTGCTAAATGTAAGTTAGTTTATTTCGATGAAGCTCATCGTGCAAGAGGAGAATATGATTATGTTCACATAGCAGATATTATTCATGATAAGAATCCAGATACTCGGATAATTGCCCTCACTGCATCACCTGGGACAAATAAAGAAGATATCCTTGAAATCTGTCAGAATTTATTCATTGAAGCTATAGAAAGTCGACCCAAAAATGACCCCGAAGTGAGAAAGTACATCCACGATGTTGATATGGAGCGAATCGAAATTCCTCTCCCCTTAGAATTTGAGGAGATTCTTTTTACATTAAATGTACTTGGTGAAAGAGAAGTCAGTTTCTTGCGTACGAAAGGATTAACGGAGAAGAAATTTCAATATTTATACAAAGGAGAATTGCTTAGAATAAAGAAGGAACTTTCCAAAAATTTTAGAGCCAATTATCTTGAAATGATGACTTGCAATCGTCTTGTTTACATACAAATTCTCCGAGAGACAATTGAGAGTCAAGGTATTCCAAGTGCTAATGTTCTTATCAATAATTGGCGGGAGAAAAACAGTAAAAGCATCAAAGGGTTATTCAAGGTTTCAGAATTCAGTGAGATGGTTGAGAAGATTGAACAGTTAAAAGAACAAGGAGTTATTCATCCTAAACTTCTCTATTTACTCGAGATACTTGATAAAGTTGATTTAATTAATTCTAGAGTGCTTATATTTTGCAATTTGAGAGCAACGTGTTATGCAATAAGTAAGGCTTTAGATGAACGAGGATTTAAAGCTAAACCTTTTGTGGGGCAAGGTCGAGGGCAAAAAGGTGGTTTAAGTCAGAAGAAGCAAATAGCTTTACTAAGTGCTTTTAGACGAGATGAATTTCCAGTATTAGTTTCAACTAGTGTTTTAGAAGAAGGTTTAGATGTTGAAGAATGCAATTTAGTCATTTTTTATGATGGAACCGCTAGTGCTATTCGTAAGATCCAAAGATCAGGCAGAACTGGAAGAAAGAAGAAAGGGAGAGTTGTAATTCTAACCACTCACCATACTGCTGATACTGCTGCTCATTTTATTTCAAATGCTCGAGAGAGAAATATGAATAAATTACTACAAGACATTGGCTGGTTAAAGGAAGAATTAGGAAAGGAACCAGCTGCTGATTCCAGAGCTTTTGCTCCAATAAAAGAGGAAAAGACTGAGGAAATTGAATCTGAAATTGTTTACAGCAATCATGAACAAGAGCAACCTACAGAAATGCCTGAGAAATTGACTTCCTTCAAACTTGCTCTAAATGATGTGAAGAGATGGGAAGAAGAAGAAGTCGAAAAAGAAGCTAGTAAAAACAACTCTAAAGATAGTGTTAGAATTATTGTGGATAGCCGAGAGAGGAATAGTAAGATTTTATTTTATTTGAAGAAGGAAGGTATCGATTTAGATTTTAGGCAAGTGGATTGTGGTGATTATATCTTAAGTGATCGCGTTGCGTTAGAATACAAGAAGGGTGAGGACCTTCTCTCATCAATCATAGATGGGAGGTTATTCGAACAACTTGGCTCTTTGACTAATGCTTATCAGATCCCAATTTTACTTATTGAAGGGTTTCCTTCAGGTGGAATTCATCCTGAAGCAATAGCCGGAGCTCTCTCTTCATTTGTAATTGATTTTGGGGTATCGATAATACAGACACAAAACTCAGAAGAGTCTGCAGCAATTATTAAGAGAATTGCTATGAGAGAACAAAAAACCAAGAAAAGAAAACCACTCATTAGGAAATCGATGAAAATGGGGAATCCCAATGAAAATGCCATACAGGTCATTAGTTCTTATCCAGGTATTAATCGAACATTAGCAACTCGTTTACTTGAAAACCTAGGATCCATACGCAAAATCGTTAATGCTTCTGAAGATGAATTGAAAAAAATAGAGGGATTAGGGGTAAAGAAAAGTCGAAAACTCGCGGATATTTCAAATAAAGAATATGAACAATAACTGATTTTACTCGAGCACTTGAAATAATTGTTCGAATTCTTCGATGCCTAATGCTGTGATAGTAAAGGGTTCCAAAACTTCCAATTCTTCTCCATTTAAGTCTTCAAAAGTAATTTCCGTGCTTTCATTACTTCTTCGAGTAAGTCTTGTAGTAATGTCACTGTAACTCCTTGTTGATGCAGAAGCTACGGGTCGAAAATCATTATTTGTAGTCATTGTTGATGCTACCTGATTTGTATACATAACAGCAATATTTCTGTTAATAGCAAGTGATTGTAGAGTTGAGAGAGCTTTTCTTAATAATGTCAAACTTATGGGATCAGCATGTGGTCGATAAGATGATGTGAGTGAATCAACAATTAGCACATCCATTTCTAACTCTATTGTAGGTAAATCATGAATAATTGTTTGAAGTAAATCATCAAAAGTAAAAATATTAGATGTTGATATTGTTTCCAATAATTCTCGAGTATAGCCGCCTTCAGCTTCAATCATAGATTGCATTCTGATTTCAATGGGACGTTCTGTTGAGATAATACTCACTTGTAAATCATGCTTAGCTAGTTCAAAAGCTATCGTTGCTGAAAGAGTAGATTTTCCACTTTTTGGGGGACCATATAAATGCAATATTTTTCCTTTGCTAAGAAATTCTGTACTTGATTCTCTTACAGAAATTAAATTTCCATTATCCATCTAAATCCACTGTTCCACCAATTAATGAAGTACTTTTCTCGGAAGACATTTTATTAGATAATCCTGGAATGAAAAATGTGAGTAGTGTTGTAGTTATTATTCCCGTTAAAATTGCAATAATTACTCCTAATGAATTTAAGAAAGGAACTAGTACTGAAGCAAGAATAGCACAGAGAACAGTTGCAATTACAAACCAAATTACAATTGATCGTACAGAACAACTACTTAATTCCTTAATATCTTGAAATGAAGGGACAGAATTAACGGCAATCAAGAAGCCAAAGATGTAGAGAAAAGAGGACAATAAGACAAGGTTACTTTCAAGCATTAACCCAACAGCACCTATTAGTGATCCCAACAACAAACCAAGTCCCATTGGAACAAGAACTAATGAGGTAAACAAAATATCCCAGCGATTTGTTTCTTCGTAGGTGAATTTCAATCTAAACGGATCACATTCATGAACTTCAATCTTAAAGATCTTTGACAAAACAAATTTCTTCAGGTAGAAATTAACTGTGTATCCTAGGAAGCCAATGACTCGAGCACCTTTCTCTCCGAAAATGAATGTTAGCACCCACTTAAAGAGTAATCCAAGCAACCAAAATAATAGTATTAGTTCTATTGATTTATACAATACTTCTAGATTAAATATTACAACCATACTTTAACACCTTTAGTTTTTTATTAAGCCCTAAGAGGCTGTCTTTCCTCCATTGATTCTTCTTGTTTTTCCAGAGTTGAGTTTTTGATATAATCAATTTCCTCTTCAGAAATATCTGGAAAAGCATCAAATCTCTCTGGTTCTAACCCAATGTTCAATATCAAGAGGATTCTTTCTTGACCTTTCACAAGATGTAAATTCAAATTTTCGAAATCTATATCGAACTTCTTCTTCATTAAGAGGATTGTTCTTTCTATTTCCTTAACGAGTTTCGTAGCTTGTTCTTGTAAATCACCTGATTTCTTTGCGTCAGTCATTTTTCGGATAACAAAAAAGCATCCTTCACGACAATCCTGTATTTGTATTCCCTCTTCTTGTAAGAAATCCCAAATTGAACCAAGATTGACAAAATTTGTGATCCACTCTACTCTTAACAGAGAAATTCCAATAAGGAAATTTTTCTTTGTGAATAATATTATAGATTGATTATTGCTACCAATTAGTGAAATTTTATTTTTAGCTTTCCCGAAACCAAAGCCAGTTAACTTCTTACCTAATCTTTTCTCAAAAAACGGTTGCAATAATAATGAAGCAAGAATATAAGTTCCAAGAGTAACACCTATAGTTATTCCAAGGAGCTTTGTTATCGCTAATACAATAACAAATACGATAAATGTAATAACGGAATTAAATATCGTTGGTTTTAACTGTGCAATTGCTTCTCCTAGTTTAGCTTTTAATTTATTATTTGACAAGCTACTGCTAATTTCTGTTGAAGGATTTGTGTTTTCTATTACAGTTGTTTGTTCATTACTCATATCTAATCATCCTCAAAATCAAACGTATCTTCGATGTCATCATCGTCATCTCCCGCCGTCAAACCTTCTGGATCTAGAATGTTAATATCTTCATCATCAAGAATATTGATGTCAACCTCTCCTGGAAGTTTTTTCCATTCACGATATTTCAAAATAGAATAGGGCATTATCCAAAGAAAAAGAATAATTACTCCCACAATAGGAATGGATGGCCATTGAAAGAAAGGAATTTCTAAATCACTAAAACCAAAACCACTTTCTGATTCAGAAAAATCAAGGATACAACTGGTTATTGTTACGTTGAAATCTGATCCCCACAAATTATTACTATAAATTACGAATTCTATTGAATAAAAATTCGAACCAATTGTAGGAGAGAATTGGGTTTCGGCATCAAGGGTATTTTCTGATGTTTCGTTTTTATCAAATGGATGAGTAGTATCACTAGAATCGAAGAAGGTAAGTGAAACACTTATTTCCCCTATAATTTGCAAAGTAATCTCAAGGTCGCATGTGCCTTTTTCGAGCAAAGTATTATTTTCAATTGTTATTGGTATATAGCTTCGTAATCTTAATCCGCTTAAAGAAGATATCCCACTTTGTTTTTCCGGATAAACTTGTGCAGTATAATGGCCATAAGTATCTAACAGGAGAGCATTTCCAATTAATATTCGTGAAGTGTCTTTTATTGTTAATGTACCAGAATCACCACTAGAGAACTCATTTGTACAGCTTACGTTTATGATCAGACTATTACTATAGATTCGTCCTTCATCATTCAGTGGAATTGCAAATTGTCTAATTTCTTCGGCATCATCTATAGAAATTATTGAGCGACTTAGTATTGACTCAAAAGGTTGTAGATTAAATTCTCCAACAAATGTGTACCCAGGACTTTCTGGTCGATCACCTTCTGAAGTAAACTCTATAATTAGGAATGCAGAACCAATGTTACTAAGATCAAATGATTTGTTTATTGATAATTCAAATATCCCTATACCATCCCAAACCAATGAATTCACAAAAATCCCAATATCATTAAAGCTATACTCTTGTAGAGTACTATTCTTTAACAAATTCTTTTGTTCTGCTTGGTTGGTAAATGCATAAGCATTAATTGCAAAGAATAAATTGAGTATAACAATCAATAAGATTACAATTCTAAGTGATTTCTTAAGAAAGCGAAAAGCTAAGTTTTTTTCTTCTTTCCTTAGATATGGGATTTTTCAACAACCACCTTTCTGTCTAAACGTTTGATCAATTTCCTCTGCGATTTCCTTAAGACTAATTACTGTAGACTTTAGCGATTCAGATTCCTCTTCTGCAGCTAAAATCTTCATTTGTTCTTCTTTTGACAAAACTCTAATGTCAATTTCTGGGGTAAGACTTGACAAATCATCGATTGTCTTCTTCATTTCACCATTTTCATCCGGAAGCAAACCATCATTTTTTACTTTAGCAATATATTCTTTGACTTCTTCTAGCTGAGGTGTAGATTCAATTTCAACGGGTCCTAAAGTTTCATTTAGGAAATCTTCTGCTAAATCATCTGCTACAGAAGCTATCGGAAGAACTACTGCTTTTTTTCGTTTGTTTTGTGACTTAGATTTCTTAGTTTGATTCACTGATTCATCAGGTAATTGCGGTTCATCTTCGAATGTTTCCAATAATTCATCGCTTATATCCGGTAGTTCCAATTCAGATGAGGAAATATTTGTTTGAGTTCGGTTTTTGCGTTGCAGTGACAAATATAGTGCTCCTGCAATCAAAGCTACAATAACAAGCACTGAGACTACGAGAGATTTGGTTAGTACTGAAGAACCAGATATTCCACCTAGTTCAATTTCGTCTGTAAGAACTCTTCCCATTATGTCAGTTACTTTGATTGTTAAAACATGACTTTTTGTGTGACTGACGTACCCATAGAAATTGTAAACCCCTTCAGTAATCATTGTTACTGTTAATTTTTGACCGTCAATCCAAACCTCAATGAGATCTAGTGGATAATAAGAATCAATTGTGATGTTCCCTGAGATGAAATCATCACTTTTTCCACTCTCTATTTGCCAATAATAGTCTAATAGTTGAGGAGCTATTGGAATGACTAATAGTCTTTCTGAGATAGTTCTAATATAGACACTACCAGATTCTTCAACTATTTTTATCTTAATCTCAAAATTCCCGATATTTAAAGAATCAATGCCAATCAACCAAACACTTCTATGAGCATCTATTTGGTAACTTAGACTCATTTGATACTCTGTAGAATTAATTAAGAAATACACTTGGCTTAGAGGATTTTCAGCATATATTAAGGCTTCAAATTTCAATTCTTGCCCAAATTCTAACACAACATTACCGAAATGGTATTTCAAAACTTGTGTTTTTCTTTCAAAAACTGTTAATGGATCAAGATCATATATAGCAATGTATCCTTGCATATCTTCTGCAACTAGACTATTATTGTATACTCCTTGTCTAAGCATGTAGATTGTTGTAGTATAAATTGATTCAACCTTAACTAACTCATATTGAGTTCCATTTGCAATAAACCAGACTGATTTTATTCCAGAGACATCATGGAAATTAGCTTCTATTACAAAGGATTCTCCCTCACAAATATAATCATCAAAGTAATAACCAATTAATTCGGGAGGAATGTTCTGCTCCACTTGTATTGTTATTTCATGAGATGATATTAAGTAGACTGTGTCCTCTACTGAGAGGAATGTGAGATTATGCTGCCCGATTTTTGTTGGCTGCCAGGAAAAGTAACCGTACCCATTGATGATGGTAACTGTATCATTGTATATGTTGTTTATGAAAACATAAATCATCACAGCAGCGCCACTTACAGCATTTGTCACAGTAATGTCTATGATGACTTCTTGATGATCAGCAACAATTAGATCGTCTGAGCTAAGAATTATTTCTGGTAATATCTTTGGAGGAGCTTCAATTACAGTCATTTCTAATCCAAGAAAACCACTGTTATAGAAATCGTCTCCTTGAAATTCTGCTTTAAGAGTGTGAACTCCTAAAGAGAATGGAATAACAATCGAAATATCAACATACCCTAATTGATTTGTGGTAAATATACCTAAAAGCACCCAATTATTTCCATACCAAATAAACAGATATATCTTTGCTTGTTGAATGGGAGCACCAAACATATCATATAGAGTTATTCTAAAAGTTGCAGTTGAATTTACTATTGCATCAAAATCGGATCCAATTATTACTACTTGTGCTTTCTGAATAACAAATGATGTGAATTGTTCAGAGGGTCCGAAGTCAACTGCTCCGGTATACGAAACTCCGATTTCAAAAGAACCAGGAACATGAATTATTGTTGTTCTAAAGGTAACAAGACCGTATACATTGGTAATGTTTTGCCCAAGCTCAATTATTGTGCCATCATCTAATAATATAATGAATTTAACAATTCTATTATCAAGAGGTAAACCTTGCAATGATTCAAGCTTAACTTGGATGTAAATCTCTTCTCCATAAGTAATTGCTTGGGTCTTACGAGCAAT
>DAOVPS010000076.1:0-13894 GCA_030629105.1 Candidatus Heimdallarchaeota archaeon | reverse complement strand
TATTTAAGATTTTAATCTATAATTGCTTTAATACATTATCTTTCAAATTTGATTAAACCAAATTGCTTTCATTAATTACTATATGAAAAACAAATAAATAGACGTATAATATTATTGAATCGAAAGAATTTTCTTTGCCAAAAACAAAGTTCATTCAGCTTTAAATCTGGAGTTAAAATTAATGGCATTGGTTTTACTTGCTATTTTCCTTGGAATCCTGTCATACTCAATGCTGAACATCGGAATGGGACTCCAGAAAAAAGGAGCAGCATCATTACCTAAAATCGATGAGCAAACCTTTAGGCAAAATATAAAGAATTTTGTTACCAGTAAACCATGGCTGATTGGTTTTCTTCTTATACAAATACAATGGGTTTTTCTCGCTTTTGCATTAGATCTTGCCTCTGTTTCGATTATTACCCCGCTCATGAGCATTGGAATGGTAGCATTAATAATTTTCTCATATTTTTATCTGAAAGAACCAATATCGAAAGTGGAATTGATAGGTATATCAATTATCATTGTCGGGATTGCTGCTTTAGGAGCAACATCACCACTAGAAGATATTGAATATAATCTAGATTTTGTTCTTGAACATATGTCGTCGATACCATCAATTATTTTCCTTAGCGTGACTTTTATATTAACGATATTTTTCATTATTTTGTGTATTGTTCGTAAATTTAAGAATGCAGATATTCTCTTCAGTGTTGCAGCTGGAATAACTGATGCTTTAGGAGCTATCTTTTTGAGAGCATATATGGGGGGAGCTGATTTTCGAGATGGGGATATAACTAGGGAAGCAGCAACTCATTGGGGATGGTGGGTCATTTTTGTATTAATGATTCTTCTGAACTTGACAGCTACGATATATTTGCAAGTATCCTATCAAAGAGGAAAAGCAATAATCGTAGCCCCTATTTTTGCAGTCTTAGCAATGATTGTACCTGTTTTTGGGGGAATTCTAATTTTCAATGAATGGAATTTTTATTTCACTGAAAGCAAATTCGGTTTAATGGCTGGAAAAATAATTGCTTTGATTGTAGTATCTGTTGGAGCCATATTGCTATCGCTCTATAGTGATAGACAAGGAAGGTATGATGATATCAAAACAATTCAAGCTAAGAGTGAAAGTCTACTTATTTTAGAAGAAAAACAGATCTTAGAAGCAGATACAAAGGCAGATGAAAACTCAGAAGATACAAACATTTGAACATTATTAGAAAAAAGCTTCTACTTCACTTGCTTGTAGCTATTTTTTACTCGATCAATAATCTTGTTGAGTTTATTCAAAGCTTCAAGAGGAGTGAGATTTTCGACATTTATTTCTTTAAGCTCTTCAATTATTTCTTCATTAATCCTATCCTTTTCATCTCGAGTGGATTGATGGAAAATACTTTGCATGATCTTGAGATCTTTGGCACTGGTTTTTGAACCATCAGCTATTTGACCTAAGAGATCGGTTTGTATGGAATCCGCTTTCGGACCTTTTTGAACTTCGGTTACGTCGTCTCCACGAGTAGATTGAAACTCTAGGAATTGTAAAATTTCCTTTGCTCTACTAATAACTGCATCTGGCATACCAGACAATTTTGCTACTTGGATTCCATAGCTTTTGTCTGTCCCTCCCGGAACGATTTTATGGAGGAACAGAATCTTGTCTTCTTTTTTCTTTACTTGCACACTATAGTTTTTTACTCGATCAAGGTATTTCTCAAGATCAACTAATTGATGATAGTGGGTGGCAAAAAGTGTTTTTGTCCCCAGTTTCTCAGAGTTGTGAAGGTATTCAGCAACAGCCCAAGCAATACTTACCCCATCAAAAGTTGATGTGCCTCGTCCGATTTCATCCAAGATAATCAAACTACGTTTAGTGGCATTGTTTAGGATATTAGCGGTTTCATTCATCTCCACTAGAAATGTTGAAAGACCTTTTGAAATATCATCTGATGCGCCAATTCTTGTAAACAAACGATCAACTACCCCAATAGTTGCTTTTTCTGCTGGCACAAAACAACCAATCTGTGCTAAGAGTGTGATAAGAGCAACTTGCCGAATATAGGTCGATTTCCCAGACATGTTTGGACCTGTTATGATAAGTATTTGATCAGACTTATTGTTCATCTTAGTATCGTTTGGTATGAACGATTGTTCTAGAAGCATTTTTTCAACTACAGGATGACGACCATTGACTATTGAGATATTCAATGAATTGTTCACTATTGGACGAACATAAGCATTGTTTCTTGAAATCTCAGCAAAGGTTGTATGGCAATCTAGTTCTGCGATTTTTTCAGCATTAATTAGTATTTTTGCAATTTCTTTATGAACAGCATCTCTGATTTCACAGAAGAGCTTATACTCAAGATCATTTATCTGATCTTTTGCATTCAAAATTTTGGCTTCATATTCCTTTAATTCGGAGGTTATGTATCTCTTCCCACTTGTAAGCTCAGACTTGAAAACATAATCATCAGGAACTAAATTCAAATAATTTTTACCCACTTGGATATAATATCCTAAAACTCTATTGTACTCAACTCGGAGTGCTTTTATTCCTGTTTTTGTTTTCTCTTCTAATTCATATTTGATGATCCACTTTCTCCCACCATCTGAAATTTTTCTTAAATCATCTAACTCCTCATTGTAACCACTCTTAATGATTCCTCCATCTTTAATAGTAGCAGAAGGTGACTCTTTTATTGCTTTCTCAATTTTTGTAATAAGAGGTTTCATACTGTGCAATTCTTTAGAGATTCTTTTTGCTGCAACAGACTGCAGTGTCTTAAGGATTTTAGTAATTGTTGGGATAGTTTTCAGAGAATTCTTAATCGAAACAATATCTCGAGCATTTGCTCTTCTCAAAGAAATCTGACTTGCTAATCGTTCTAAATCTTGTATTGGTTTAAGGGTAGAACGCAAATCTTCTCTTGCAAAAGAATTCCCAACGAATTCATCGACAGCATCGAGTCGTTCTTTTATTTTTGGAACCTCAACTAAAGGTCGGTTTAAGGCACGTCGAATGAACCGTCCACCCATCGATGTACAGCTCTTATCTAGAATCTCAATCAAGGTCCCTTTGGAGGTATTATCTCGAGCGTTTTTCGTGAGTTCCAAACTTTTGAAGGAAGTTTGATCAATTACCATGTAGCCCTTGGTGGAATAAAGAGACATATTGCGAATATTGTCTAGTTTCGATTTCTGAGTTTCCTTAAGATAGTCAAGTAAAGCACCAGCAGCGGAAACAGCTAATGGTTTATCTTCACAACCGAATCCTTCCAAAGTTTTGGTTTTGAAATGCTCTGTTAAGAGTTGATAAGAAGAATCAAACGAGAAACGATAATCCTCTAATTTAGAAAACATAATATTTTCAAGGGTCTCAAAAATAATTTCACTTAAATTGTGTTTCTCAGAGATTATGCATTCATTCGGATCAATTCTATTAAGTTCAATCAATAATTCCTCTAAAGCTAACCCCTCGATAAAATGAGTAACTCTGAATTCACCGGTCGAAACATCAGCTAAAGCTAGACCATATTTCTTGCCTTTTTCAAAGATTGAAACTATGTAGTTGTTTTCATTTGAACTAAGCATAGCACTTTCTGTTAAAGTACCAGGAGTAAGAATGCGGACTACACCTCGCTTAACAAGACCTACTGCTTCACTAGCATCTTCTATTTGATCTACCACAGCAACTTTGTAGCCGTGCTTAACCAATGTGGTCATGTATCCATCTACAGCTTTCGCAGGAACACCAGCAAGAGGTTCTCCAGACCTAGCTGTAAGCGTTATTCCTAAGATTTTAGCTCCTAGTTTTGCATCATCCCCAAAAAGCTCGAAGAAATCTCCCACTCGGAACAGAATAAGACAATCTGAGTACTTTCGCTTGAAAGTGAGATATTGCTTCATCATAGGAGTAACTCTTGACATCGAAACCCTCAACACTGTCTACTATAGACAGTTAATAAACTCAATAAAAATCTTAAGTTAAAAAAAGTTTTCAGATGTTTTAATGTAAATTTTGGTTGAAAAAATACCTAAAAATGAATCTTTTCACTAAAAAATTAGCAGTTATTTTATAGAAATTTGCGGAATTATATACTGGGGCATTAAAGTTTCCATGCAAAAATAATGGGTTAACGATTCAAGAAAATGTGTTGAAAATGGGTAAGCGTATTTTATCAACTCTACCTCAAATTCTGGGATTTACTACTATTTCTCTCGAGGGAAAATTCAAACTAAAAAAATCAGTACTAAATTACTTTGGATTTAACAATTTACAAGTGCTATATCTCGATAGAAAAAATGAATTACTTCTTACAACAAACAAGATGGGTGAAAGATTGTCTGTTCTACCAAATAATTGGTTAGTCTTGCCTGGAAACGCTCGAGAGAATCTTCAGCTCACAGGGAAAACCAATATTTGTTTCATACAAAGACAGAATGGAGTAGCAATCAAGAGATATAAAATGACTGTTAAAAAAAGCAGGAGACCTCGAATTGTTGACATTGAATCTAGTTACTTGGTTACAAGACGTGTTGAAACCTTTGGTGATGCAGCAGAGCTTCTAAATGAATTAGTAAATAGTCAAGTAAATTACAAGTTGAAGTTTGATATTGCAGAATATTGGAAAGGAAAGAAATCACTCTCAGCATGGAAAGCTAGACAGCTCTTAGATAAGGAAGAGGAAACTGACGAGGAATTGTTAAGAACGTTAATCCAAGAAAGATTATCGAAACAACTTGATGATGGCTCATGGGATGAGCTAGCAACTACAACTGCAAAAAATCTCAAAGAATTAGCACAACTAGGAATGAACAGCAATTATCCCCAAATACAAAAAGCCATAAAATGGTTGCTGGAAAGACCTCAATCTCCTCATAATCCAGGGTTGTTTTTCTTAACAGATGAACTTGTTGCTGTACAACAAGAGATCATAAAACGCAGAAAGGAACAAGTAGTAGGTCAAAAGAGAGATTTCGCAAACGAACAAGATCAGAATTAAAAATAGTTAATGCAGTGGATGAGTTATATGACAATGCATGCGGTCCTCGTATTATGTGGCCAAATGCTATCGTTCTGGAGACCTTACTTGAGTTTGGATACGAATTCAACGATCGGGTACAAACAATCATTGACACTCTTACATTTGGTGGATGGTGTGAGTGTGCATATCAGCATGGTCCGAGAAGGAGAAAAAGAACAGAACCATTGACAATGAAGGAAATTGAGAAGTTTGAGGAACAAACACTTTTTGAATTCAAGCACGGCGGAATTCATAATTTCAAATTATTAATTATGCAACCAACCTGGAATCATTTAATGCGTTTATCTCACAAGAAGAAAGGAGATAAAGTTGAGTATTCCTTGCGAATGCCAACACACACACAAGGGTGTGAAGTCATAACTACTGGTGCTTTAAGCAAAGTCACCAATGAAAAACTGTGGCGATTAGCGGAATCCCATCTATGGCGTTTTGTAGTGGTTTTATATAATGCATACAATAATTCCTACGGGATGGATGAACTAATCAAGAATAGTCTTAGTCCTTACACCTTCCTGAAAGTGTTCTCAAAATATAAAACAAAAGCAGCACAACTCGGTATACTATTATCGCTTCCATGGATAATCGAAAATCAAAATGAAGATGGAACATGGGGAGATCAAAGTACTAAGGAAAGTGCTTCTCTAGCAGTATTACATGCCTTAAAAAATATTGAAGGCAGTTTTGATTTAGTGGTGACTTAACACTTAATGGTCATTAATATCCAGTTCTTACTTAAAAAGTGTCCACCCTCTGTATTAATTAGAAAGTATATTGTTTATTGGTGATTAAGAAAATGTCAGATAGAAAAGATGAGCAAATACAAAAGATACTTGATAATGTCATAGCAGTCAAGTTCGAGGGCAAACCGATTCCAGTTTGGGAAGAAAAACAAGCATTAAGCGATTTAATGACTCAATTTAATGTGCCCGGAATGGGAATTGTGTTGATAAATAATTTTGAAATAGAGTGGTCAAAATTCATTGGAGTACAAGATTTAAATTCTAAAAAAGAGGTTAATTCACAGACACTTTTTGAAGCAGCATCAACAACCAAAGCACTAGTTGCTGTCGCAGCTTTGCATTATGTAGAGAATGGTTTACTAGATTTAGATACAGATGTTAATGAATATTTGAAAGATTGGAAGATTCCAGAAAGTGAATTTACAAAGAAAGAGAAAGTAACTCTTAGAAGATTATTAACTCACTCAGCAGGTATTAATCCTCCAGAAAGTAATTATAGCTATAAAGAAGGTTCATCTCCATCACTACTTGATGTCTTAAATGGCCAATCTCCAGCTATAAATGATCCTGTAAAACTAGTCTTTGAGCCTGGTACGAAACATCAGTATTCAAATTTAGCTTTTAACATCATTCAAAAAATACTTGAAGATGTTGCGGGGAAACCATTTACTCAATTAATGAAGGAAATTATTTTTGATCCAATAGAAATGAAAAATAGCACATTAGAGTATCCTTTACCTGAAGAAATGAATGAAAGAGCAATTTTGCATCATACTGCAGAAGGAGAAGTGAAAGGTAAAGGATTACATCCAGCAGCAATGGCACAAGGAAATTTGAGTTGTAATCCAATTGACTTAGCTAAATTCGTCATTGAAATTATGAAGGCATACCATGGAAAATCTGAAAAGATAATATCACAAGAAACAGCTAAGAGTATATTTACATCCTACAAATCATTTGGACCTACAGAATTAATGGGTTTTACAGATCAAGCGCTAGGATTTTTCTTAATGAAGAATGATAAGGATACGTTCTTTTTACATCCTGGTGGAAACCTTCCTGGTGCAAATTGCATGTTACTTGGTTCTGCTTTGACTGGTCAAGGAGCAATAATCATGTCAAATGCTGCCATGGGTGAATTATTGAATATGCGAATAACCTACACCTTAGCAAAAGAGTATAATTGGAACTTCGGTTAGTTTGTTGTAAAACTTGATAAACTAATCATTGTTTCTTTTTCTTTCCTTAATATGCTTTATACTAAATCAGATGAAAAGAAGTTTAGTTATTTGGTTAAGACTATTTCATATATTTTAGTCGTTCCTTCTTAGCCTTATCTTCAACTTTCTTGATGAATTTAGCTTTCCCCTTAGTATACGCATCTCTATCATAACAATATTTTTTCACCAATTCCACTTTTAATTTGTTATAATTCCTTGCCACATCGGGATTTGCTCGTAAATGATCTCTAAATAAAATATGACGTACCCAATCTTCGCTATTAATATCAATAATATAAAGGTGAATCTTGGCTCCAATGGAATATTTATCCAATGTTTTTCTCTCGGGAAAATCTTCATGATGATCTGAATCAAAAACATAACCGATGCTTGCGAGTAAAGGAATACATTTCTCAGCATCTTCTTTTTCTTGAACGCCAATCATGATATCGATAACCGGTTTTCCTCTCATCCCAGGTATAGCAGTACTTCCAATATGCTCAATTTTGACAATTAAATGACCTAATGCTTTCTCAATCTTAGCTCTTTCTTCTATGAAAAAATCAGGCCATTCGGGATTGTATTTCTCCAAGATAATTGGGGTACTCATAGATTAAACCAAATAAGCACACATTTATCAAATTTCCTCTAGGTTAGTATTCGAGCAAAGAAGAAGATACTATTTCAGGCAGATTTCTCACATTATTTTCTATTAGATTTATTGTGAATTGAATAGCTCGTAAAATATCGCTGAAGCTATTCAATTACATTCTATAGTTTTTTCATAACTAAATCTGCAAAGTCTTTACTGTATTGAACTATTTTTTCATCGAAACCAGCGAACATTACTTGATAAGATTCGAAGCCCAAAAAAGTCAAGTATTCGAATCGCTCAATTATTTCTTCAGGAAATCCTACCCATGATCCAGGTGCATCTTGCTTGATTCTTTCCTTAATCGCTTCCACTGGTTTCTTGTGTCTTTCAGCAATACCTTTCAAGTAGTTCTCAATTTCTTCTTCTGATTTCGAGACAAATATTGGTATCCCTACTGCAAAAAGACTCTTACCTATTTCTTCATAATCTCTCCCAACTACTTTACAATGAGCTTTTAGTATCTCAAGCGATCGTTCTAGTTTTGGTTTCAACATGAAATTACAATAATCTGCATGTTTTGCAACCATTTTAAGGAGTACTTTTTCCCCCATCCCACCGATCATAATGGGTGGCCATGGTTTCTGGACTGGTTTTGGAGCTGAGAAGGCATCCTTAATTTGATAGTACTTTCCTTCATAGGTTACTTTTGGTTTTGTCCAAAGTAGCTTGATTATTTCTATTGCTTCCTCCATTTGATATAATCTGTCCAATGTTGATGGAAAAGGTATTCCATAGGCATTGTATTCAATTTCCTTCCATCCTGCACCGAAGCCAAAAATTAATCGTCCATTTGAAATCATGTCCACGGTTGCAGCTATTTTTGCTAAAACTGCTGGGTATCGATAAGAATTACAAGTAACTAAAGTTCCCAGTTTGATCTTCTTAGTTACCGCAGCTAAAGCAGAAATTAACGTCCACGCTTCCATGCAATTTCGATCTTCAGATTTAGCATCTAAGAAGAAATGATCACTACTCCAAATAGAATCATAACCAAATTTTTCTGCTTCTAAAGCAATTTTCTCAACCGTTTTATACTCAAAACCCATTTGTGGTTCTATTTGAATGCCAAATTTTACAGTCATTTATTTTTCCCTAAATTATCTCTCATTCTCTAGATATAGTTTTTTCTAGTGCTTACTCTTCTACAACTTTCGATAATTCCCTTGCATTTTTGATATTACTAACCAAATCACCCGGATTTGGAACCATTCCGTCCCAATCGGATTCTTCAACGAATTTAATGAAGAATTCATGGAGTTCCTTAGGTTCAAATGCAGCAACTTTTGCAGGTGAATCCAAACCAGCTTCATAGTAAAGCCTGGAGAGTTTCTTTCTAACATATCCCAATCGAGTTATATCTGAAAGCTTAACCAACTCTAGAATTGATTCTTCAGGGATATCTAATTGCTTAGAAAGTTCTTCACGTTGTTTCTTTGTTTTTCCTTTTTCCAGCATTTGTTCAATGTTTTTGATACCTATGGTAGCTAGTTTCTTCACATGGTCTTGATTGACTTTTAGAAATTCTTTAATTGGAAAAATTTTTCTTGTTTTTTTAGTTCTCTCATCTCTCAAAGCATTAGCATGTGTTAGTAATTCCTTGTCTTCGAGAAAATGGAAGTAATTCATCAGAGTATATAATGCTCCCTTTGCGGATTGTTTCTTCTGTTCTATCATGGAAACATATGCATCAAGATCTTCCTTAGTAACATTAGTTAGATCTTTGTTTCTCTCTTTCTGCAAATAAGAAGCAAATATCTTGACGGATTCAACATTTCTATCTACAACAGGGAGTTTCTTTCCCCTTCGTTTCAAGTATTTTCTGAATCCTTCCTCATCCATTTTCATCACAAAAAATACTGTCTCATTTTTCATTAATTACTTCTTTGGGAAGATGTATAGCAAAAGTACAAATATCATCTCCTTTCAAGACGGATTTTACAAGATCGACTTCTAAGGTTTGTTCAAAAATACCTTCAAAAGGAACTTTGTGCCAACCACCAGAGCAATTACAGAAATTAACAGAGACTTGTTCTTCTTTTGGTTTCTTTAACGAGTCTCTAACCCATCCACAATGACAATAATGATAGCGTTTAGTTTGATCATCCTCAGCTTCAATAAACTGTTTTATTTGATAGGGAATTTTAGAAACATAAACAATATTTCCTTTTCGAACTCCTGCTTCGATGGTTGAATCTGCTTCGACATACTTATACTCAGGAGAATCATACCCGTATTTGTCACCAATGATTTTCTTCCATTTATCATGCAAATGCTGTAAAACGACATCAATACTACCTGATTTTTCGTACATTCGTTTCAATTTTTTAAAAGACGGAGACTTTGGGCTTTTGAAGTGTAAATTATTTGTTAGAATTTTTTTACAGGTTTTCTCATCAACATTAGCTTCTAAACAATCCATCATACACTTAGCCCAAACGGCTTTTTTAGCAGTTGTCGAAGTTTGCTTGATGGGTCCGCCTGCTTCCATAATTTTAGTTTGTAGCTCTTCTCCCACATATTCATCCAGCGTTTCTTCGAGTCGAGAAAGCCAGGTCCCAATACCCAATAATCGATTTGCATTAGCAATTAAGTTAGGATTATCAGTTGCTCTTCCGTAACTTTTCATAGCTAAAAGAAAACTCTGCTTCGCTTTCTTATCAGTTTTCCATTGCTTGAGAAATGCTTGCAAGTCCTTCAAGTATGATTTATCAATCCCGAGAGATTTCTTTTCATTCTTGAGATAATCATCTATTTCTTTCACAAAAGTAACATACATTTCTATAGTATTCTCTTGCTTATCTTTCGATCTCATGAACTCTCTCAGTTTTTCTTCTTGCATTTAATTCACATCATTTTATCGGTATGTAAAAATCAATTTCAGACTCCTCATTATCTAGCCCGAAATAACGCTTGGAATCATAAACTTGTATTTGAAATGAGAAGGATTCATCAAAATTAGAATCTGGCAACCATTCCTTGTAGATAACATCATTAGCTTGTAAGTAGTTATTACCCTTCGAAGTGAAGACAGCATAACGTGTTTTTGGCAAGATTTTATGGAACATTTGCAGGGGCATTACTTCGAGATTTTCAACCTCTTTGCCAACAAAAATATACCATTTGTTTTCCTCTTTGGAAACTTCTGGATCAATATGAACTTCATAAGAAATATCGGGATCAACAAGATACTTCTGTATTTTTTTCTTGTTTTTCTGCATTAACTCGTTAAATTTCGCCCAGAGCTTACCAATTTCATTAGCTGTATCCCAACCCTTTGCTGAATGAAAAGGATCTCCGTAAAAAACACAACCAATTAAATGAAGGTCTTTTTTAGATATAATTTTTGGTTTCATATTACCACATTCACATGGAAAAATAAAAAGATGTGTGTAAATTTCACACCTTAACCTTCATCTGGAAAGGATTCTGGTCAATCCGTAATCCAATCAGGTATAAGAGTCTGAATTCTTGAACATTTTTTAGAAAAATCCCATCCCCGGTTCTTTTCAAGAATTTCCTAAATTCAGCTTGATTTATTTTTATCGTCACTTTTAATTAAAAATTTATCGAAGAATGACATAATTCCAGACAATGAACCAAGATACAAACCCAAATAAATAAATGACATTATGAATGCTAGAAGTAGACCAATATTTTCTGACAAGTTTTCATTGGTACTTACCAACATCATAGTAATCGTAAACACAGCTGTAACTGAAAGCGAGCCGACTGCTGCTGCAGACATTTTTACTGTTTCCATTTTATTCTTCATTTATCTTTCCGTCCTATTAATTCCTGAAAAATCCCTCAAAAATGAAGATAACAAGAGCACTACTCATGTTCCTATGAGTAATGCTGCTTTGAATCTTATTTGTTCGACATGCTTCTTTACTTGTTCTTGGACTGATCTTTTTGTATTGCTCATGATTATTACCAACCTATACCTGATGAAAGGATTATTTTCAGTGAATAATATTCAGTCATATAAGGCATATAAACGTTACTATATAGAATGAATAATATTCATTAGAAATAGGTAGTTGTTTTCCGGCAAAAAAGAGCAAAAAACTCAATCCTAGAAGTAATCAGTCATCTCGTCTATGCAAGAAGGTATCAAGGAGTTGTTTCCGCTGATCAGATTCTTTTTCCAGAATAGCACTTGTCTGAGACTCTTGGTATGCTATATCAAGAGCATACAAAAATGCTAGCCCTTTCTGAGTTAGTCGATAATATCCATGATGGATTTTGTCTACAAGAGAAGCATTCCTCAGAGAAGCAAGATGATTAGATAAAGCAGTTCGTTTTATCTCAACATTGTCAATTAATTCTTGGAATGTTTTTGGTTCTTCTAACAAGATAATCAGAATTTTTAGTCTGTTTGGAGTCCCAAACGCTTTTAGAACTACCATTAACTCATTGAAAGATCGCTGAAGGGATTCTCGGAGTTCCATTAGAGAGTTATCTTCGGACATAATTCTCGTTAATTTGATTTTATTTGTATATAAATACTTAATCATCACCAGTTTAAGTGACAAACGGAGATTTTAAGGTAGGAGAAAAGGAAAAATCTTATGTTTCTCATAGGACAAAACAGTACTGAGGTCTGTTTATGGAATCCGATGAAAAGAAGATTGTGTGGATAACAAGCGGTATCTTATCTCAATTCTCAAGTACATGGAAGATGCTACGAAAAGCAATTGAAAATGTTCCTGACGAATATTGGTATGGAACAACTCATGATTGGAGTTACTCCCGAACGCTGTATCACATAATTGAAACACAAAAATTCTATATTAGAGATACACCAGAAGGCATGAAGTGGGGAAAACTGCTCAAAGAATTAGAGACCGAGGATACACCCCAAGAGGAAGTTTATCCACCAAGAGTTATTCTAATAGATTTTCTAGAGAAAACAGAAGTTGAAGTAACAAATTACATTAAAGAGCTTTCATTTGAAAAGTTACTCGAGAAAGATGACTTCAAATGGTTTGGTTCTATTTTTGAAAAACTACTATATCTTTTGAGACACAATCAACACCATACAGGTGAACTTGCACGAATGCTCCGAGAGTGGGGATGCGAAAGAGTGAAATGGGCATAGCATGAATCGTATTTTGATTCCCGTCTCAGTCTAGCTTTGGCATATCCTCAGATGAGAGTTCGAATTTTGATGCTACTACCTCAAGAGCTTTTTTTGCGAAATATTCAAGATCATTTAAAGAGGCATTTAAACCAAAATTCTTGTGTCCTTCTGCATCAAATGCACAGAGGAAATATCCTGCTGAACCTGTTTCCATTGCCATGAGATTCTTCTCAGCCGATACAAAATATATTGGTTCGTGTTTTCCTTGCTCATAAAGAAAGAGAACATATTCATACAGGATGCGACCAGATGCTATGATGTCTCCTACAATAATTGCTTCATATGAAGCAAATTTGAAGGTTTTTTTCGAATTAGCACTTACAATCGCCGGAACATAAAAATTGATTCCTAATATAGCGAAGAGTAATTTAAGCAAAATTGTACAAAAAGGATTGAAATCCAGAGCTTTTCTCAAAACAGATTCAGCCTCTGTTACTTCTTTGTTTATGTCTAATAATAAAGCAAAATTGTATGCTGCTTGAGGACTTGAAGGATCAATATTTAATGATGTTCGATAAGCAGTCATTGCTTCTTTTGTATTCTTAAGTTTTTTATGAACAATTCCGAGATTCATCCAAGCTCCTGAGTCTTGGGGATTAATTTTAAGGAGTTCCTCATAGGCTTCTTTTGCACCTGTAAAATCATTTTTTTGAGCGAGTAAAAGAGCTAAATTAAACCAACCATTAATGAAATCCGGAGAGATTTTAATGGTTTCACGATAAGCCTTTTCAGCTTCATCAAGATCCCCTTTACCATTCAAAGTTAAAGCAAGCTGAAACCAACTAACAGCCTGTTTAGCATCAAGAGCAATTGCCTTTCTGAACGCTTTCTCTGCTTCAACAAAATTCTTTTTTCGCAGATAAAAATTACCGAATTCAATCCATGAATCTAAGTCATCAAGGTTCTCTTTAACTCGTTTCTTGAGGGTCTCTTCTTCTGAATCTTGACTCAATTATGATGTCCACCCTTAATCTGTCTATTAAACCAATGTTTATTCAGAAATTAAAGGTTATTCAATGAATAAATCAAGATTATGCACTGATGTAAATGATACTTTAAACAGACTCTCCACCCATAATAATTTGAAT
>DAOVPS010000187.1:0-5891 GCA_030629105.1 Candidatus Heimdallarchaeota archaeon | reverse complement strand
TGTCTACTGAATCATCTATTATTTTAATCCTATTCATCTTACCCCATCGCTCTTTTGGAACAATACCTTTGTTTTCGAGTTCATTAAGATAATAAGACACCTTAGCTTTTGAGAATCCAGAAACAGAACATATTTTGCTTTGTGTAGTTACCCCATTTTCATTCTTAATAATTCGAATTATCTCTTTTTCTGGTTGTGATAATAACGTTTCAACAATTTCTTTTCTCTCAATATCTGTTCTTGTTTTTATTATAAAGAAGACTGTAAGGCCACCAGCGATTAATCCTGCGAAAAACGTTCCAATCATAGCAAACCACGCACCTTTGCCTGGTGGTATAGGTATTGTTGATGTTTGGTAGACTTGAAATCTGACAATCCAAATCTGAATATCTTTTTCTTCTATATTATAATAATCCCATTCAAACCTTTTACCATCAACTGATGTATAATCAGCATCAGGTTCTAAAGCTGATTGATTATAAAGTTCATATTGAGCTGGTAATGTAATAATCAAAGTAAATTGTTCCATATCTTCATCTTGTGTTAGTGTCCAATGAAACACAAATGCTTCAGCAACTTCAAAGCTTTGTAAAATAGCATCTTCTAGTAAATAGGTAATAGAATAAGAGTAGAATTGCTGGAACTCAAGAGGTTCTCGAATCGTAATATTTAGTATATGTATGAATTCATTTATGATCCACTCATAATACAGCTCACCATCTCCATCAGAAACAGTAATTGAGGATAACCTGCTCTCTGTTAATGCTGTTGTAATATCTAAAATATTAATAATATTAATTATTGAGTTGTTCCCAATATTTTGATAAGTGTAATGTGCTGAGACTTGAGCATCTTTTCCGTTAGGTAGAATATCAAGATAGATTTCAAAAATTAGTCTTGACAAATTTGTATTGAAGTATTGAGCTGAAATTTCCTCAGATATTATTCTTGATAAAGCACAATTCTGATCTTTAAGTGAAATCTCTGATTTGTTTACTTGGCTTTCATTTGGTAAACTACCTGTTACAGTAATTATTGCTAACAGTAACAAATTTATGAACAAGAAGGAAGTTTTCAGGAATATTGATGATTTTCTATACAATACTCTCAATTGTATTTCCTCCTTCTTCTGCCAAAAGATCGAATGATAATAACAATCGATGTTATTCCGAAAGCAAATAATCCAAATGATGATAATGAACCTAGATTTGTTTGCTCAATTCCTATGCTACAGATAAAACTGAAAATGATTTGATTTACATCTGCGACATAAGGTACTGATATCCAAAAATCAGCGGGTTCAGAGACTTTTTCTGCTACATTATATTGTGCGAAGAAAAATACCGTATATCTAATTTCTTCTCCTGTGGTTTTTATCATGACAATTTCAGATTTTAATCTTACTTCAAATTTAAAACTATTTAAGAGAATTCTTGCAGCATACTCTTTCGTTGCAATATCAACAAAAGGACCTAATCTAAGATAATCCTCATTTTGCTCCATATACGTTTGTAAATTTAATGCAAGTCCTCTTGTTTCAGGAGTATAACTCCAATTATGGACTTGAAATTCCAGATACGCATTATATAATGCTTTTACATCTGTGTCTCTTATGGTTTGATTTTGATTAAACACACTTAATGAAAAATCAAGTGTGGTATTTTTATCTAGATGAGTTCTAGTGAGGTTAACACATGTTTTGTTAATATCTGAAGAACCAATAGAATTCCATGTTAATTTGTCAAGTGAATAACCTTTTCCGGAAAGATGATTTAATGAATTGAGGTATTGAGTGGGACTTGTATATTCAGAGATGTAATTGATTTTTAGCGTAATCTCCCCAAAATTCTCAGCATCAAAAATCATTTCAGGTCCTATATCTTTAGGAACAACAACATTGTATTCATTACCAGCATAAATTATATATCGATCTTCTTCTTCAACTAAATTTGCTTGTGAAGAAACATTCCTTGTTGATTGTTTAAAGGAACTGAATACAATTAAACAAAAAATGAGAAGAAATGCTATTTTATCTCTAAAGTTCTTGGCCATTATCACTCAACTAAGAAACTTGGTTTGTAGACATAGTTTGATGATTATTAAATAACTCAATAAGACTTCTACATTAAAAAACTATTCGATAATCGTTCAGCTATTTCTGAACAGTTCGCGAACTGTATCTTAGGAGATTTTAACTTAAGTTATACTATATATTATAGTGATACAAAGAAGTTTTGCCTTCTTGATCTATCAAAACAGTGATCAAATCTATTATAAAGATAATATGGAGGATCAAATTGGTGGTTTTGGGGAAAACCACCTTTTCCCCATGTTTCATCATTTTTTATTCAAAAGCAAATTAATTGATTAAATTTATTTAAATCCTGAAGTGGAAATTTTTTGTTGAAAAAGAGGGGATATAGTTCAGCTTTCTTCTGAACAGTTCGATGAACAGTTAGTAAGGAGAATTTAATAAATTCAGAGACTATATATATTTGTTATTTAGGAACCGTTTAAGAAATTTTAGCCGATAAAAACCATAAATAAAAATGAAGGATCCTAAATCCCTCTTGATTAATAGTAAATCCACCGGGGAATTTCTTCTCTTTTTCCCCGGTAACAATTTACTATTCGGATAATTTCAACCAATTCTAATCTAGTTACTCTTCTATACTCTTTTCTGTGATAGCTATTTCATCTGTTTCAAGTCCTCTTTCCCTTCTACTCTGGCGTAATTCAGCAATCATAGCTTCATCACTATCTCGAGGTATTGAACTATCGCCATACTTATTGTATAATACTCGTACACGAGCCATAGTAAAAGCAATAGCTATCTGAATTGCAATGAAGATTGCTGGGATCCCGAAGAGAAGGACAGTAATTACTAGTGTTTCAGGATATGCTAGAAATTTCTGAATCAAAATTACGCACAATAATGAAATAAAAACAGAGGAAGTAGCATTAATAGCACTAACTGCCAAGGCTTCTTTTTTATTTTCTACAAAATAAGATATTGCTAATCCTATGGTAGGACAAATAATGAACACTCCAAAATCATACATCCCTCTACCTTCACTATCTTTTAACACAAATGCGAAGAGTAGTAAAGCTGTTAATTGAATAACAGAAAAAACAACTGTTAAAATGATAAATCGTTTCTTATTAGGAATATACTTTTGCTCTTTCCAAGATGCTTTTCTTGCAGTTTCTTTAGCTTCTTCATCTTTCAAAATATCTTCTTCTATTTCTTCATTTTGTTCTAGTGCGAGGTCAGTTTCAGACAAAGCTATGATCCACCAATCTTTTCTATAATTTAATCTGCCACACATATAATAGTTTTATTTGAGTTATGTGATTTGTATAATTGAGGGATAAATCTAAATTTAAGAAGAAAATATTCCATCTATTGGTTTGATTGAAATGCTACTAATTGATGATTGTATAAAGAAGTGGGGAATCAAATACATTATCTTTGATCTTGATGGTACCTTAGTTGATACTCTTGATAAGCACATTCTTGCATTCGTAAAGTTATTTCAAGAAAATAATCTGTCAATCTCAGAAGAACGAATAAGTGAGAATATGGGAAGAACACCGAAGGATACATTGCTTACATTAATTCCTGAACTCAAAACAAATGAAAATAAACTTATCACTTTAGCTAATCGTAAAGAAGAGATATTGACAACATTACTAGAAAATATTCCTTTGTTCAATGGAGCAAAGGAAATACTCGATTATCTAAAGAAGATTGATCTTCCATTAGCTTTAGCTTCATCCACTCCTAAATTTAATGTGCAGAAGATGCTAATCTCAGCTGGAATAAATGAATATTTCAATGTAATTATCACAGGAGAAGATATTTCCGTTGGAAAACCAAACCCCGAAGTATTTCTGAAAGCAGCAAATAAAGGTCACTTCTCCGAAAACGAATGTATGATTATCGGTGATTCCCCACATGATGTACATGCAGCAAAAAATGCTATGATGAAAATTATTGCAGTGAATACCGGTACCCATAGTTATGAAGAAATTCAAGAATCAAAAGCAGATTTGATTGTAAAAACACTAAGAGACTTATTAGCATAAAATAAAAACTTGAAATAAAAAATAAGTAAAATCAATGAATTTGTAACTTTAGAAACAGTAAAAAGTCTTATATAATATTTAACTTCAACAGATATATAATATTAATATTGGTGAACAACAATGTCTGATCGATTAGGATTTGGTTGGCAATTCTTAGGCGTAATATTATGTGGATTTGTTTTTGCAATTCCAATCGCTATAGCTTACTATATTGCAAAGGCTATACAAGGTAGAGTTGAGAAGCGAAAAGAGAAGGTTGTTGAAGAGCATACAGTTATCTGAATTCCTCTTCCCATTTTTCTTATTTTATCTAATTAAAATTATTTTATTTTTATAATTAAATTAATTTGAGCAATATATTTCAGTTTTCTTCATTTTCAAAGAATTTGCTTAGTTTCATTTGTTTTGTTTGAGTCTTCTTTTCATTTTCTTTTTCTGATTTTAAATCATCTGAAATTTGTCCAGTTACCGCATCTTCAGAAATCCGTTTGAAGATTTCATCAATTGGTTCAGTCGTTAATTTGTTCTTAATCTCTTGCAAAGTAACTTTTAAACCAAACCCCTCTGATGCACGCAAAATTTCTGCAAGATAATGCTCGCGATCAATTTCTGTGGCATATTTAGGATGTTTAGCACGATCACTGAGAATACCTTTCCCTGGAGTTATTACCCATTGAAATTTATCAAAATCCTTCCAAGCTGTTGTTGGATCCAATCCTTCTCTTTTTGCAAAATCAAGAAATGCTTGAACAGCAGGCATTTTTGATTTGTATTTTCCTGGTTCTTTTTTAATAGGTGAGAGAATAACTGCTTTTGGAATAAGTTCTTCAGCAGACATTTGGAGTATTTCTATACCTAGCTCAATAAGATATTGTTTTGCTTTAATCATGCCCGAATCAACATCATCAACCTCGACTTTCTTCTTCATTACAGGTTCGGTTAAGATTAATTGTAGAACTTTCTTTTGTGAGTCTCGAGAAAGCTTAGACCAATCAGAACGAACTGCTTCAAAACCTGTGATCTTTAATTTTCCAGATAAAATACTATAATAACTATATGCTTTTGCTCTCCCCGGTTTGAAAATTAATCTGTATGCAATATCTTCTAAGGTTAATTCCATGGCTTCTGGGAATTTCGAATTTAAATTTTCAAGAATTGAATTTGTGATAGCCATTAGTTTCTCTAGATACTTTTGTTTTTTCTTGGGGTTTTTTTCATTATAGGCATTTATTACAAATGACTCATCGAGTATTTTTATGAACGCAGAATCGGTATCTCCATAAATGATATCAACTGGAGTTATCTTTTTAGAAACCTCTTTCAGAAGTTTTTCCATTTGAAGAATGTAGGTTCTTGCGATATTTGTAATTGCATTACCAAGTGTTATGGAATAAAACCGGCTTCTAATATAATTGTGACTTCCGTACATACTATTAGCAACGATTTTCATAGAATATTGTTCTTTGTCAAGAATCACTCGTTCCTCTGATAATCTCTCACTCTTTTTCTCATCTGTTGTATCTTTCAATTTTTGATCAAGAACTTTTATTGCTTCTTTCGTTTGTTCGCGACGTTGAATCAATGATTCCTCCATTAATGACAAACATGATTGAGGTTTTGAGTGGAATAATTCAAGTGGATTAGCATCTTCAATATCCTTCACTCTTTTGAGTGATTCCCCACCAATATTATGAGCGACACAAACAGATGGATACATGCTCCGAAAATCACTTATTATAACACCAAAGTGTAAAGTTCCTTTGGGGATTAGAACAGTTCCTCCTGTGTGTGGATTTTTCTTT
>DAOVPS010000131.1:0-9280 GCA_030629105.1 Candidatus Heimdallarchaeota archaeon | reverse complement strand
CTAATTATCTTTCTATACAAGAAAATTTTGTCAGAATTAAATCACCTACAAAAAGATTTTATTTATCCTCTAGAGTTATTATGAAAGAACAAGGTAGTTAGAAATGGTTGACAAGAAGAAAGGAAAAGCGGAAAAAGAAAAGGAAACTACTAAAACAGAAGAAGCTTTTGAACCAGAAGCAGAAATAGAGGACATGATAGTTTTAGAAGAACCTCAAGAATACAGAAGTCTTTGGTCCATCATAAAATTGCCTTGGTATGAATTTGTTTTGCTTCTTCTTCTTATTGCAGCAACCATTACGATGTTTATTTTATATGATGCTGAAAAAACCGGAATACTAGTAGGATTTGTAATTACAGCAGCGCTACTTGGTTTATGGTTAGCTTTTAGGCCAAGCGAATGGGCAGTAGATGGTCTAGATAACATTATGCGGACAATTGGGCTTACTGCTTTTGTGGCCGGTGTGATTTCAAGTTTAGCAAGTAATTTACCAGAAGCAGTAGCAGCTGGAATCATGTTGATTAAAGGGCAATTCTTTTCCACAGACCCTGTAATTGGCCAAAATTTAGTTGTTACAGCTTTTTACACCACTTTAGCTGCAGCAGGTTTTAATGCTATTCTTCTTGGTATTGTAGTTCTTGTTGGTGGTAGAAAGAAAGGTTACATTGAGATTAAAAAAGAAACCATCATGGCTGAAGGAGTTTTATTAAGATGGGGTTTCGTAGCTACTCTATTAACTTTCGGTGTTGGGGTTGTTGAATTCATTAATTCTATAATAACCAAATTGAATGCAGGAGAGTTTCCTCTAGAAGAGGGCACAACATTAACTGGAGAACTACCACAAATGGCTGGTATAGCTTTAGTTGTAAGTTATCTCATTTATCTAATTTATCTAATTATTAAAAGTAGAGAAGCCAAAGCACTTGAATTATATGATGGAACTGAGAGAGCTACTAGACCCACAAGAAGTCAGCTAGATGAGAAAATGCCTGATACTAAGGAAATTGCTGAAAGGATAGAAATAACGGAACATGCTCATCGAAAAATCCTAGATACGCCCGAAGAAATCAATATTGTTGATCCTTCTTGTCCAGATACAAAGGAAACTTACACTGGAACTAGTAAAGCATCAGGCAATCCATTTCTTACTGCACCAGCAAGGGAGCACCCCCATTTAACAATGAAGACAGCTATTGTTTTAGTTATTCTTGGCATTAGTGGGATAGCAGCTGGTGGTTATTTACTTAGTCATACCGTGGAAACAGTTTTGCATGAAGTACCAAACATTCCTATTGGCATAGTTGCACTTATTGTTGGTTTCGCAGGCGCTATACCTGAACACGGGATTGCAGTTGTTGCTGCTGCAAAAGGAAAAACAGATATTGCTTTAGGAAATATTCTCGGTGGCATTCTACAAATGACACTTTTAATATTTGGTTTATTTGCATCAATTGTTACTGCACCAATTGATAGTTTCATGCTCTTTCAATTAATCGCGTTAGCGGGTATAATTTGGTTTGTTAAAAGATCAATGACGGATGACCATAGGCTTACGTCTTTTGAAGGAATTATGATAATACTGGCTCAGCTATTTGCATTCCTACTGCTGATTGGTGAGTTTACGGATATTACGATATTCTAAAATTTAGAAAGGAAGGTCAAGTTTAGTGGCATTAAATAATGCTGAAAAAAACTCCAATGGAATAAACTCGATATTCACAGATGACAATAAAAGAAAAAATCGAGGTTATACTAAAGGTGACTTTCTAATCATTAGTTTAACAATTCTAATCACATTGTTTGGATTCTTGTTTAGAGCTTGGAGACTCTTCAGAGAAGGAATGCCAACCGCTTACGATGGTTGGTTTTACTTGCGCCATATGCGGGAGGTGTTTTATGAAAGCTGGTTCAATTTAGGAGATATTGCTCGAGACCCGCCAGGATTTACATTTATTCTGATAATGGCAGAGTATTTATTGGGTACAAATGGTGAACCGTTTATTTGGGCTATTTTTGTTTTTCCACAGATAATTTGCTCAGTGCAACTGGTAATTTTCTTTGTTTTAGCAAGAAGATTAACTGGCTCGAAGACTGTTGCTTTACTATCCATATTCTTTATGTCTTTCTTTGGTCTATTTGTTTATAGAAATCAAAATGTAGCACCCGAAATTGCCGTTCTGGGAATTGTGCCTTTTGTGGTATTCTATCTCTATCGTTATTTAGAGAGTAAAGATGTTCGAATGATAGTTCTTGCGATGCTCATGACTGTGGTAATTACTTTAGTGCATCATTTAACAACAGTTATGGTATTAGCCATCTGGCATGTTGTTTTGCCATATGATGTGCTTTTCAGGCGTTTTAAAACTAAAACAGCTAATTGGAAGAATGTCCTGATTAACCTCGGAATTCTGGTTGCAATTGATCTTTTTGTCATACTCTATTGGGTTTTTGGGTTGAATGGATTTCCTCTTTCATTTTTACAAAGTGCTTTTTCTGTTTTGTTTGCGGGAATATCGCTCAGCACGACGTTCATCATGATTTTCGGAGGGTTACTCCTTCTTGCACTTGGATTTTCAGTGCTCTTTTATAATTTCGAAAGAAAGAAAATCAACATAGCAATAATTGTCTTTAGTACTGTTGGTGCTATTGCCATTTTTATTTTTGCAATGTTTTTTGGAGCTGCAAGTCCGGATCAAACAATATGGGCAGGTATTCTTGCAGGAACTCCTATCCTGGTTACTCCACCACTAGCGGCATTGGGTTTAATTTCCTTACCGAACGCAAATAAGACAAGAAGTCGAGTCATCCGTGGTTGGGCTTTAAGTCAACTTGCTATTATATTGGTGACAGCTGCTATCCCAATTATGTCTAGCATACTTGGAAGATTAGCATTGTATATTATGGGAGTATTATCCTTACTTTCAGCAATTGCAATATTTAATATCCTAAAGAAAGTGAAGCTTCAGAAATGGAAAGCAGTGACTTTGATTGCATTAATTGGAGCAATGGCTCTTACTACAACTTATTCGTATCCAAAACCAGAAAATAACTGGGGACAACAAGAAGTTTATTGGCAAGCAGAATTTGCAGCAATCGATTTCATTATTTTTGTTGAAAATTTGAGTTACCCATCTTGGGTTGAAGGACAAAACATCGTTGTCGATTCAGATTTCAGACTAGCAGCTATTGTAGAAGGTTATGGCAATCTCGGAGCTACCTTTGAAATTGGGAATGCAAGTTGGCTGACGACGATACTCCTAGCAAATGAAACGAACAGAACGAATCTAGTGGCTAACACCTCTCCTTGGGAGATATATCCAGGAATAGATTATATTTTCACAAGTCAAATCATGTATATAGATGGATATATTGTAGGCTGGGCAGTGTATGGAGGAGATAATGATGACTTCATCAGGAAGTATCCAGACATTAGTCAATTAATCCCATTAAATCCATATGTTCATCGTATCTATGATAATGGATTTTCAGTATTGTTTCTACCTTTTAATTCCCCATAAATTAGAAAAAATTATTTCATAGATTTTGAAAGTCTTACTCCTTTTATAATGTCAATCAAGAGTGCTATGAGCATGAAGGCCAAACCAGCACTAGGAATTGCGATTATCGAAATGGGAGAGAATCCAAGTATTCCCCCTGCAATTAAACCTCCAACTAAATCTAGAAATCCTAGAATTGTTAAGATACCAACAATATGGAACGTTTTGATATATTTATGCCATAATCGCCAGTAGTAAGAGGTAAATAAATGCCAGCTGGTGCTTGTAATAAAGGGACCATATTTTAATTTCGATTGTTCCTCAGCATAGTAAGCAGGAATTAAGACATTCTGCATCCTCACATCTGCGACATTTGCTTTAATCATAAAATCATTTTCAAATGCGTATCCTTTGTATAAAGAATCAAGATCCATTCTTCTTAGAAAAGCAGCTGATAACCCTACATAACCGTTTTGAGGATCCTCTATTGACCAATAACCCGAGATCTTCTTGTTAAGAAGAGAAAGTAAGAGATTACCAAATAATCTGAATTTACTCATACCTTTCCAATGACTTCGCTTCAAACGATTCCCTTTTGTAAATTCTGTTTTCCCTTCTACTATAGGAGTAAGCAATTCTGGCAGATGCTTTGGACGCATTTGATCATCGCCATCCATTATACTGATAAGCTCCACATCTTCATCTTGAAGGGCGATTTTAAAACCAGAAATAATTGCTCCACCAGCACCATGGGTTTTTTCATGTCGGACTAATTCAATTCTTTTATCTTGCTTGGCAAGTTCTATAATCATATCCACAGTTTTATCAGTTGAGAAATCATCTATTACAATTATCTTATCAACATAATCTGGGATGCCGGAAAGTGTGCTTTTGATAAGTCTTTCTTCGTTTAACGCTGGAATTATCACAGCTAGTTTCTTACCCTTAAACATGAATTAACATCCAATGAACTGACTAATTTTTCCCAGATAGGCATTTAGGTTATTTTTTCTGATAAATGTTTATTTTAAAAATTCTCTGTTTACTCAAGATTTACTTTCTTGTATTAATTCTAAGTAGATTTTGAGGAATTCAGCTTCCTGATTTTCCCAAACAAATTTTTGCGGCAGATTGAAATCATCTTTGTCTTTCTGTTTGTAAATCGTCGAAATTGTATTTGCGATTTCAATCGGAGTGATTGATGCAACGGTATATCCTACATTGTACTTTTTAGCGAAATGAGCTGCATAAGTATCAGTCATAGTTAAAACACGAGTTTCGTTTAACAGGCTTTCGAATAACTTCCAAGGCATGCCAATCCTAGTGTTCATCCCTTTTAAAGAAAATAGGATATAGGATATATCTGCAGCTCGCAAATAGTCCATAGCTTTTTCTCTCTCAACTCGTCCGATAATACTGACAATATCTGAAAGATGTTTTTTTTCAACCAACTCATGTATTTGATGAAGAAAGGGGCCATCACCGACAATTAAAATTTTGAGATTTGGCGTGAGTTGTTTTTCCTTCAAAATACTAACAGCAGAAATCAGCTCGAACAATGCAACATCAATTCTAAGTGTCCCAACATAAATTAATACAAAATCATTAGCCTTAAAACCGAGAGCCTTTTTAGCTTTAGCTTTCGATATTTTAGGCAGCAAACTTTCTGTGGGATAATTCCAGATAACCTTTACATCTTTATTAGAGATTGTCTCTAGATATTTCTTAATTGGTGTACTAACGGTTATTATCTTGTCAAAATACTTGATGAACTTTATTTCTAGACTTGATACAATGTTTCCAATTATTGGACCATACCATTCTTTGTAAACAAAACGTGTGAACTCGTGACTATCATAGATAACTTGAATCCTGTTAGCGAATATGATTTTTAGGAAAATTACTCCTGCTAGAGTATTGAAATCATTCGCGTGGATAATTATTCTCTTGTGTTTTCGTATTAGTTTAATCCCGTGGAAAACAATCAAAAATTGAAATAAAATTGCTGATAAAAGAAAAAGAATTTTACTAAATTTGTTGGCATCCAAAAGTTTAGCACTCTTTACATAATAATTCTCAGTTTCTTTGTCTGAGTACTTGCGCTCTCTATCCCATGATAAAATATAAGCGTAAAAACCATTCTTTATCAGACTTGCTACTTCTTGATTAACTCGATGATCGATGAAAAAAGAACAAGCTACGGTAATGAAAACAATTGGTTTTGTATTCACTTGCTTTTTATTTTGCTTTAGTTTGTTCTTTTTCGCGTTCAATATTAACACAACAGAGATAGTTATTAATCATTATCTGAGATAGCTTTTTATATTTTTTATCTTGAAGGTTTACATTAAAAATTTATTTGGCGGCTCTTAATGACACATTTTTATATACAGATAGCAATGGATGGCAATACCCCTAAAAGGGATACTATTGAAAAGGTATTTTTAGGAAATTTTAAGCTAACTGAATTCTCTAAAGAAAATAATTGTGTTATTTTATCTGCTGATTTTTTGAATGATAATTTCCGGTTAGAGAAAAAAGATACCAGCATTAAATTCCAGATAAACACAAAAAAAATGCTGGCCATAAAGGAACCACAAAAAGAAAAGAAGGTAGATACCAGTTATTCACCAGTTATTACTATTAACACAAAGACAATGGATGTTGAGATAAAAACAGATCCATTTGGTGCGTATCTCGTATACATAGTGGCTTTAGAAAATGGAAAAATGGTCATATCATCACATATGAAATATATAATAGCAATGCATCCAGAACTTTTGAATGAATTAGACTATAATGCATTAGTTGAATACCTCTTCTGTCATTCTATATTAGGAGTTAAAACATTTTTCAAAAAAATTCGACTGTTACCAGGAAACTCGAAAATTACAATTAAAAATTGGGAAAAGAAGACCCAAGAATTATTAGAGAACAGAATCAACCGAAGGAAAACTTGGTATGCTTTTCCAAAAGATTATGTAAAAACAGATAATTTAGATCAAACTGCTACTGAAATTAGTGAGCTTCTAAAAGCTCAAATGAAAAATTTTGCAGCAATAGAGAACGTGGAACTAGCCTTTCTTTTGTCTGGCGGATTGGATTCCAGATTATTGATTTCCGCAATAGACAAGAAATGGAAAAAATCCATTGAAACATACACATTTGATAGCTTTTCAGATGGAAAGGAAATAAAATATGCGAAGGGTGTATCAGATATCCTTAGTGTTCCACATCATTACAAAGTAATAAGCGATGTTGATGTACTCAAATATTGCTTCAAGCATATGTGGCACTGCGAAGGATTATCAAATCATGTAATAAGTATTAGACATGCTTTATATGAGAAAGTAAATGGAGAAAAACTATTTTTTGATGGATTATTAGGTGATGGTCCTTTTGGTGGCAATTATTTAGTATACACTGAAAAATTGGTTAGAAAATACATGTCGCCTGAAAGGCGTTTAATGGAAAATCTAATAGCTAATGAATACGCATTCCCGAAAAGAAAATTCTATGCAATTCTCGATGCTCCAAAAGATCAAACACTTCAGATTCTGGAGCAAGGCATGCAAGAACAAAGAAATCTTCTATGGGAAATTGATAACGAATCTTTAAGATTAGAATATCTCTTAACTCAAACAAGAGCTCGTGGCTACATGTTAGGAGCATCTAGATCTTTTAGTCATTTAGCTTCCATTAATGTTCCATACACCCATCCAGAAATAATATCTAGTTACCTCAAAGTACCACCTAAATTAAGAAAGAAACGAAAACTGGAACTTTTAACACTTAAGCATTTGAATGAGGAACTTGCAGAGTATCCAACAACATCGTTAATTTGGTATAATCGTTTGTTTGCTACCTGGTTTATTCAATTTGGATTTAAATCTCTGCAATTTTTCGAATCGATTTTCAGATTACCATTATTACCAAAATATTCCTCTGTCCCTTATTTTGAATGGATGCGAAAACGAGGAAGCTATTATGAAATGATCTTAGATTTGCTAAGTGATGAAGCAATTATTTGGAATATTTTGGATAAAGCGAACACAATGAAACTCTTCAATGATTTCATTAAAAGGAAGAATCACTTGCACAAATTTATTCTCCATATAATTGATTTAGAAATTACTCTGCGTTTGTTCTTTGCTTTGAAAGAAGACTCAGAGGAAATTGCACTTGTAAGTGATGCATTTAAGACAAAGAAATGCTTCCAGTTAAAACTGTCTTTGGAACAGCTTAAACCAATAGTCAAGAATAATTAGTTTTAGAATTTACTGGTTTCATCTAGTATTGTTGCTTGCTCCTCATAGGTAATGGAATAGTCTCTATTTTTTAAGACCTTAATTAGAAGGAGAATTCCTATGATTACTGATGAAATGGTAATGCAAGACCAAAGAACTAGTAAAACAATGATTGATATATAATTTAATAGTATTAGTGATACTCCACCTAAAACATAGAAAGCTAGCATAACAAATACATGCATCCCAATTTTTCTTTTTGTTATAATAAGAGCAGTTATTTGTATTGCTAAGGAGAAGACCAAGCTACCTATAGCTATGCCACTTACGAATCCCCAAATATCCCACCTAGGCACAAGAATAATCCAGGAAACAATAACAATTAGTGAATAAGCAAAAGAGATTATGGGATTGATTATTACTTTCCTTTCTGAGGAAGAGTAGTAAGATATTGTCGGCGTTGCTATTAGATTGTTCACTACCTGAAAAGAAAGGAAAATAGGAATTATCCAGTAAATAGCGGTTTGGTATTTCGTTAACCCTAAATGATCAAACAAATTTGGATAACCCGCAACAATTAAGAAAATCAAACCAAAGATAGGCAAAATTAGCAATGTTAAAGCATAATTAATTCTATTAACAAATGAAACATCATACTCCTCTTTTGACTTTTGTAAATTGGTAATCCGCGGTATCGTCATCGCTCCTATCGCAACAGAAATCAGAGAAATAGGTTTTATAGCAGAATCCCAGAAACCTAATACTCCAACACGGAATTCAGTCAAGTATTCGTTTGAGATTATTATCTGAATTTGAGAAACCCCTAAACTGAAGAGACTTCCAATTCCAACGAAGAGAGCATAGAGAAGTATTTTTTTAGTAATCTCTGGGAAAGAGAAAAATTCCTTGAAATCCATCTTTTTAGTTTCTACGATAAGATATACTATATCAAAAGCCAAGTGATATGCGATTACCGGAACAAACAACCAATGAAATCCAGTAAGTCCTGTCCAACCCAAGATATTTGGTAGAATCCCAAAAAGAACCATAAAAGGCAAAAAAATTACAAAGGATAATATTTCAAACTTGAAAAGACGCGAAAACCTCTCTTGACCTTGTAGAGAATACCTAAACAAATAATGAAGAATTACTATAATCAACATTGAAATCACAATAAGCAAATCAAAAATATCAAGTTGGAAAACAAACACACCAATGAAAGGAAAAATCACAAGAGCCATGAGCAAATAAAAAATAGTAATTTTTCCACCGATTTTATTAATTTGCGGAGTTTCATCACCTGTCTTAGCAGCGATAAATCTTGAGATGGCAGGGGCAATCCCATTGGCAATCGGAATTGCTAAGAAAAACGCCCAATTGAACAGAACTGCGAAATTACCCATTGTTTCTGCACTATACAGAAAGCCAATTAGTAATGGATAGCCAATATTCACTAATCCTATGATCAAAATCACAATGAATGAAAAAAGGAAATTACTACCAAGATTCTTACTGATTTGTTTCATTTAACTATCT
>DAOVPS010000196.1:0-5518 GCA_030629105.1 Candidatus Heimdallarchaeota archaeon | reverse complement strand
CACCTTTGATATCACCTGTTACTAGCTCAAAGCCTCTATCTAAGCTTGTTTGAGCGACACACATTGTCTTGATTTTCTCAGTAATTTTTACCCCACAGTTTGCCATATGTTTGGTGTGTATTGTCCGTACCTCTGTACCACCCTTCCTTAATCTAGCTGCCATTATTTCTGATATACCATCTACATTGAAATCATGAGTTAATAATGAATGGAAATTTTGGGTTACTTCCTCAAGAGTTTGTTGCAATGATACAAACGACCAAATAGTTGATTTCTCTCAATTAGCGAGAAGCTTAGTTCTATTTCAATATTTTCTTTTTAGTTAATCTATAAATTCCTTTTGTTACAGTACCTTTTCCACTAAATGTCTTAGTCTATGATTGTTCTTTTTACTTTTAAAAAAGTGTTAATTGGCATTATAATTCATAAGAAATTAGAAACTAAATACTCAACAAGACAAATTGAAAGATTCAAAGGGAATTCATTCATTAACCTTAAGATTTTAATCAAAAACTATTTTAAAAAACAACGAGAATCATTGAATAGAAATACAAGGAGTATATTGTAGTGTCAACATTAATAGATGAAAGTTTGAAAGCGGTTGTTATGCAGCGCTTTACTGATATGATAGAGCCTGTTACCTTGAAGGTCTTTTCTTCTAAGAATCATTGTTTATTCTGTAATGAAATGATTTCTTTAGTGAATTCTGTTGCAGAATTATCTGATAAGATCAAAGTTGAAATTTGTGATTGCGAAGAAAATGATCCTAAAGCGAAGGAGTATGGGATAGAAAGACATCCTGCAATAGCAATTGATGGAGCAAAAGACTATGGAATTAGATTCTTTGGAGTCCCTGCTGGAAAAGAATTTACTACACTCATTGAATCAATTATGTTAGTTTCCAATAGAAACCCTGTACTCACCCCAGAAGCAAAAGAATTACTGAAGAAAGTTACACACAAAGTAAATCTAAAAGTTTTTGTTACTTTAGAGTGCCCCTACTGCCCAGCTATGGTGATACGAGCTCACAAATTAGCTTTAGCCAATGATAACATAACTGCAGAAATGATTGAATCCTCGCAATTTGCTAAGCTAGCTGCAGATTTCGATATCTTTGGTGTACCAAATACTATAATTAACAACGGCTTAGGGAGTGTTGAGGGTTTAGTAACAGAGGAAGTTCTACTTCAGCAAATTCTAGCTGCTTTGGAAAAAACCGGAGAAAAAAGTCCTTTCATATAAATACGTATAATTGGTTGTAAAAAAAAAATTACAACCATTTTTCTCATTTAAATTTTAGAAAATAAGTAATATTTAATAAATTAGTTCACTTCTTCTTGTGATATCTTTATCAAGAAGATGTTATTTTAATTATGTTTGAGGTAAAAAAAATGGTTAGTCAAGAAATAAAACCTAACATCTTTTATGTTGGAGCAAAGGATTATGATAGACGACTCTTTGATGATTTGATACCTTTACCGGATGGTACATCCTACAATTCTTATCTTGTCATTGGGAGTAAGAAAACAGCTTTAATTGATGCTGTTGATGGTACAAAGTTCTACGAGCTAAAAGCGAATATTGCTAAATCTCCGGTCAAGACTATAGATTATCTTGTATCAAATCACTCTGAGCAGGATCATTCAGAAAGCTTAGTTAAACTCATTAAAATGTATCCTGAAGCAAAAGTTGTTACTAATCCCAAAGGCAAAGAACACCTAATGGTCCATTTGCATATTCCCGAAGAAAAATTCCTTGTTAAAAAAGATGGAGAAACTCTCTCTCTTGGTGACAAGACACTTCAATTTATTGAAGCTCCTTGGGTTCATTGGCCAGAAACCATATTCACTTTGGTTATAGAAGACAAGATTCTTTTTTCATGCGATCTTTTTGGAACTCATCTTGCACAATCAGAGACCTTTGTAACTGATGAAGCAAAAACCTATGAATCTGCAAAAAGGTATTATGCTGAAATTATGATGCCTTTCAGGAAATTGATTGTCAAACATTGTAAGAAACTTGAGGAATATGAATTTGATATGATTGCTCCAAGTCATGGTCCAATTCATAAAAATCCTAAGCATATTATTGATGCTTACAAGGATTGGATTTCTGATGATGTGAAAAATGAAGTCGTGCTCCCTTATGTTTCAATGCATTATTCAGTTCGTGAAATGGTCGAGTATTTAACTGAAGCTCTTATTGAACGTGGAATTGTGGTTAAACCATTTAATTTAACTGTTACAGATATAGGTGAATTAGCTATGGCTCTTGTTGATACTGCAACAATAGTTGTAGGTGCCCCAACGGTACTTACAGGTGCTCATCCATCTGCTGCTTATGCTGTTTTCTTAACCAATGCATTGCGACCAAAAGCTAAACATCTTACAATAATTGGTTCTTATGGTTGGAAGAGCCAGATGCTAGAACAACTTACAGGTATGATTACTCGAATAAAAGCGGAGATACTTGAACCAGTTATTGTTCGTGGAAAAGTAACTGATGAAGGTAAAAAGAAGCTAGATGCACTAGCAGATACTATTCAGAAAAAACACCAAGAATTAGGCATTTTAAACTAGAATTCATATTTTCAATGAAATCTAGTTCTATTTTTCTTTTTTTCATTGCTTTATAGATTTTCTACTTTATAATTTATAGAAAAATTATTAATAAGACACCTAACTAAAAAGTTCTTACTGGAGATTTTGTTATGGCTGAAATATTACAAATTTATAAATGCGAGAAATGTGGCAACATAGTAGAAGTTCTACATGGTGGTCCAGGAACACTAGTATGTTGTGGTGAACCAATGATTCTTCTCGAAGAGAAAACTGCGGACTTTAAAAATGAAAAACATGTCCCAGTTATCAAAGAAAAGAAAGACGATGAAGGCAAGCTAAAAGGCATCAAAGTCGTTGTTGGTAGTACACCCCACCCAATGGAAGATGATCATTACATTGAGTGGATAGAAGTAATAAAAGACGGTAAGGCTTATCGAAAATTCTTGAAACCAGGAGATGATCCTAAAGCTAAATTCAAAATGAAAGCTGAGGGAGTCATTGCCCGAGAATATTGTAATAAGCACGGCTTATGGAAAAACTAAACGAGTAGATACGAAATGGGTAAATCAGTAAAAGGCACTGAAACAGAAAAAAACCTCATGAAATCTTTTGCAGGGGAATCACAAGCACGTGGAAGATATACAATGTACGCTAAAGTAGCTAATAAAGAGGGCTACAAGCAAATAGCAGCAATTTTCGAAGAAACTGCTTACAATGAGTATCAACATGCAAAGCAATTCTTCAATTTCCTAGAAGGGGGAATGGTTGAATTTACAGCAGGATACCCAACTGATATTGGAACTACTGCAGAAAACCTAAAATTCGCCGCAATGGGTGAAAACGAGGAACACACAAAACTTTATCCCGGATTTGCAAAGGTCGCAGAAGAAGAAGGGTTCCCAGAAATTGCCTTGAAATGGAAAAACATCGCAAAAGTTGAAGTAGAACATGAGAAGAGATACCTTGCTTTACTAAAGACTGTCAAAGAAGGTACAGTCTTCAAGAAATCATCAAAGAAACGCTGGAAATGCCGCGTGTGTGGCTACATTTACGAAGGTGAAGAACCACCTAAGATATGCCCTGTATGTGGACATGATCATCATCACTACGAACTTATTTGCGAAGATTACTAGATACGAAATATCTCACTAAGTTAATTGCAGTAATAGTACTACTGCAACACTTTTTTTCTTTTTCTTATTTCTCAGTCAATTTCTATTTTTTGCAAAAGAATATATATCGCTATACCTCTATACTATCCATGACACTATTTGTGGGAGTATAATGGTTGCTACAAAAATTAAATGCCCAAATTGCGGAAAGAAAATCGAGGATTGGTTAGTTTATTGTGAATTTTGTGGGCATTTACTAGATAAGAAAAAAGCTCCTAAAATCAGCAGTTCCACTTCTAATTTAAAATCAAATGTTGCTGTCTCCTCCTCAACTATTGATCCTGTTACAGGTGAGAAAAAACTTATTGTTAAAGTATCCGAACAAAAGAAACAAAAAGTGAGATGGTATACTCCTCCAAAACGAGAGCGTCCCGCATATCATCCTCTCGAGTGGTTTTTTTGGATTGGTTGGGGTCTCTATGTTTTCTTTCGTTTTCTAGGGAAAGAAATGCTCCGTTACTTCAAATGGTGTTGTTATTGGGGACCATCAAAAGATTAGAAAATCCTGTTCATGTGAACAAGACTTTTTCTCTTTCAATTGCTTTTCGTGCTAAGAAAAGCATTCCTCCGAGGAGGAGTACTATTAACCCAAGAAAAATACCATCAACCCATCCAAACGATAGATCAACCATTGAAAGGAAGGAATGATAAATCCAATAAAAGGGATTAATCTGAGCAAAGAACATCGTGGTTCCAGGATCAAATGCAACAGTAAAATAGAATAACAAACCAAAACCCATTACTACTGTAATTCCAACTCGTTCTGCTACAGTCTTTGAAAACATGGTATCAACTGTCATTAAAGCAAGCATTGTCAATACTAAAGCAATTACAATTCCTATAAGCAAAACTACTCCTTTTATTGAAAGTAAATCTTCCATGGAAAGAGACAAGATTCCTTCGACACCAACACTATCACCAGGATCACCAAGTACTTTTAAGCTAATCAGACCCGCAAAAGCAGAACCTGCAAAGTACGCTAAAATACTGAGTAATGATGCTATGAATCCAACAATTAACTTCGAGAAAACTAAGTCAGACCTGTTCCTAGTAATAGACAACATAGTTTCAAATGTTCCATCTTCTTTTTCCTTAGAAAATCCGATAGTTCGACCCATATTGCCGACAAGTGTAACTAGAATAAACATCGCATATGCAAATGGAGCAGCAAGTTTCATTGTATCTTGAGACCAACCTGAATCTGAGTCTCCTGCCGGAGGTGTATAGCTTATTTGTTCCAATCGCGGTAAATTCTCTTGAGTAACATTGTTCATAAATAGTATCGTCCCATCAACAACTTCCTGAATCTTTAGAATGATTTGATCAAAATACACTCCTTGAATTGAAATCTCACTAGATGATTTTCGTGATTCAATTCTCGAGGTTCCATCGAATGTTGTCTCTGTAAAATTGGCTGGGATGTAAATACTATTCGTTGCATTTAATGCTTCTTCTCTTGTATCTACTATTTCAATTACTAAGTTGGAAGTGTTTTCAGTAAAATATTGCATGTTGAAAATAGCTGCATCTCCCAGATTTATTTCAAAGAGAGTCCCATTAACATGTTGTTCGATTGAACCTAAATCATCAGAACAAATTGTAATTACAGTATCAGTTGTTCCAATAAATAGTGTTGGCAAACTAACAATAAGAAACATCATGATGAATGGCACAAATACAGTTATCAGAATTGTTTTCCAAGTAAAGACTAGTCTCAAATCTTTCCTTAATATTGCTCCAAACTGACTTTTCTTTTTCATTTGCCTTCCTCCACTACAAGATCCT
>DAOVPS010000084.1:0-13170 GCA_030629105.1 Candidatus Heimdallarchaeota archaeon | reverse complement strand
TTAGTTTCTTCCTTGGTCTCTGGTTTAGTTTCTTCCTTGGTCTCTGGTTTAGTTTCTTCAACCTCTTTGACACTACTTTCGGGAGCAGTTTTTTCGCTCTCACTAACAGTAGTTTCTGTTTTTGACTCTTCTTTTGGTTCGGAAGTGGTTTCTTTACTCAAAACGATTCTATTCTCCAGTAATTATTATCCTGTGGTAATTAATTCATCTATCTTCTTCTTACCCATTTCAATAATTCTAATATTGACTTGATAGATGTCATCACTAATAGTATTTCCCCTTACTAATTTTCGCTTTCTGAGTCCATGTTCTTTAATTCTAAAACCTTGACCGCCAGTGGCAAGAATCCTTTTACGGATAGGACCTTCAAGATTGCTTTTCATAGGAAAACCATCTTTGTCACTTCCACCAGTTATTTTGAAAATGTAGCCTGGGAAACCAAGTGGCCCACCCTCAATTTCTTCACTAATTTTTTTACCAACTAGTGTAGAAGCTTTTGCTCCTTCGATTACAGTTTTGAAGCTTTTACCAGATTTAGGGTCGCCAATGTTTAATTGAAATTTTGCCAATTATATTTGCTCCTTGTTCTTTGCTAGAGTGATATGTTCAGTCACATCTCTCTAACATAACGATTGCGATTGAAAAGGATTTATATTTTTATTGATGGTTCTTCTTCATGTTTTTCTATAAAAAAATTTCGCTTTTTTGAGATTAATTCAAAACATTGTCTTTAGCTAAAATTTTATCGACGATTTCCATGTGTTTGGTATCTTTGTTTACAATTTGTTCAATTTCGGAATAGTATTTTTCCAGCATTGTTGGCATTGCTTTTTGATGAAATAATGTCTCAATAGCTTGTATTCGATCTCTAAGAACTGCTGCCCCCTCGAAATTTTCCTTTTCAGTTTCTTCTTTCATTAATTTCGTAAGTTTTCGTATGACACCAGTCCCTTTATTTTCCAATTCTTTGATGAACTCATTAGTTAAAATAAGATATTTTTCCAAATCAAAAACACCATTTTTACAAGGTGCAAGACAATACTGCAATTTTTCCTTCAAACAAGAAGGATAAGATTTGTTGTTAAGCTTTATTGGATTCTCGTGGTTACAAATAGGAATTACTCTTAAGAAACCATCAATCGCTAAATCAATTGGTGATCCAACATTAAATGGGCCATAAATGAAACTCTCAGGCAACAAGATTTGATAACTGGTAAGAACTCTAGGGACATCTTCACCAAGAGTAATCTCAATAAAAGGATACTTCCAGTGACTTCTATTGATGGAAGGACGAAAAGCTGAGATCAAGCATCCCTCCAAAGTAAATGCTTCTTCATCACTCTCAGTTACAATGTATTTGACTTGCTTGGTTGTGTTAATAATTTTGTTTTTCTTTTTTCTTTCCTTATTGTAAACCATAGAAGGAAAACTGTCTAAGTGCTTCTGAGTATAATCCCAAGTAAACTTCGGAATGGGTGGTCGTCCTCTTCTATCATGAGTAACTTTTTTGAAAATCTTGTCAGTTCCCTTTCTAAAATGATCGGAAATGCGTTTCTTTAAATTAATGGATTTTCCAATGTAGATTATCTCACCATTACCACCAAAGAAAAAGTAAACTCCTGGTTTTTCTGGTAGACTATCCACTAGGTCTTGCATAAGCCTAAACACCATACGCGTTAGTAATTGGTAGATTTTACAAAATAAAAAGATAGTTAGTACTGAAAAAGATTTTTTATAAGACTAAAGCAAATTAGTTTAAAACTTAAAACAAGAATACTGGTATTCTACATTTTTTAGCAGAAACAGAAATCCATTAGTAAAATTGAGGATTGAATTATGAAATTTACACAAACTGGAACTTTTCAAAAAAATTTCCTAGAAAAATCTATAACTACAAATCCAAAGGAAAACGCTCCGGATATATTGTTGAAAAAACTTGATTATCTAATTGGATTTGTGGCTAAAGAAAAACCAGAAATAATAACTGACTATGTTGGAAATCTTTCAAAGAAATATCAGGGATTAGCAGAAGATGATTTTTTAGAAGATTCTTCTAGAGATGTTGAGGAATTATTTGCAAAATATGAAAATTTAAACCAATATCTGGATTTGAAAAAAGCATCTCTTAATTATTTATTCCATCTACTACAGCTAAAGGAAAAGAGTGCATGGAAAAAAACTGAAGTAGAAATTACAATGAAAGCAATGATACAAGCATGGACGTACCCAACTTATTACTTCCTACAAGCATTGACAGAAACTATTGATAGAGTTGAAGCAGTGAAATTGTTCAAACAATATATAACTAATTATCATATTGATCATCCTCCAGCAAGTAGAGAAAAATTTCTAAATTTAGAAAAAAGGCTAAAGGATCGATTGTCGGGAGATACAACTTCATCTGAATGGGTTCTAGTACATACTTTGTTAGAAGATGGGAAATATGCGTTTAAAAATAAGAATTGTCCGACTTGTGTAGATGCAATGGTAGAACTATCAGACGTTGAACTCAAGTATCTTGCTTGTTGCTATGGGGATTATGCAGCATTCAAAGCTGGAGCAAATGAACACATAGTTCTAACCATGGAGCACACATTAATGCAGGGTCATCCTTATTGCTCTCGAGTATTACATGATACTCGCATTGATTATGATTTACGTCATCCACCGAAGGAGTTCTGGGATAACTTTGAACCCGGAAACGAGGAAGAAGCGAAGAAATATTACAAAAAGTGATATAGCTAAACCCTCCTTCCATTTCTTTCTTTTAAACTGTATTAAATAAAGTCGAAATATAGTTGAGAAATGTTTTAAGATTGTCTCATCTAATTCAATCTGTAGGATACCTTCCTCTCTAAAGAAGTATGAATAAAAGGTGTTAAGGCTGAACAAATACAAACCAAAAGATCCACTGAAGTCGCCCAGATTCTCTGGAGTAAAAACGTTTATGCGATTACCTCATAAGCAAACTACGAAAGATATTGATTTTGCAATAATAGGAGTACCATCTGATGCTGGGGCATCATTTAGAACAGGTCAAAGAGAAGGACCAGCAGCAATTAGAAAAGTATCAGCTTTGCTTAGACACCATAATCCAATATTGAATGTTAGTCCCTTTGAGCATCTCTCAGGAGTAGATTATGGGGATTTATCTGTTATTCCAGGATACATCGAAGATAGTTACAAGGAAATTGAAAAAGATCTTTTACCAGTTGTAGAAGCAGGAGTTGTCCCAATTCTACTAGGCGGGGATCATGCAATCACTTTACCAGAGCTTAGAGCGGTAGCTAAGAAACATGGACCAATTGCCCTGGTGCACTTTGATGCTCACAGTGATACTTCAGATGAATATTTTGGGAAACCATATAATCATGGCACTCCATTTGCTAGAGCTGTTGAAGAGAATTTACTTCTTGTAAATCATTCAATTCAAGTTGGCTTACGTGGTTCCACTTATTCAGAAAATCACCTAGAAATTCCGAAAAAATTGGGTTTTGAAATTATTACAATGACAGAATTACAAGAAATAGGTGTTGAAAAACTAATCCAGCGAATTCAAAAAAGAATTGGAGATAAGAAAGTATTTCTTTCTTTTGATGTGGATTTCGTTGATCCAGCTTTTGCACCTGGTACTGGAACTCCTGAAGTAGGAGGAGTAACCAGCGGAGAAGCTATAGCAATAATTCGAGGATTAAAAGATCTCAATTTTGTTGGATTTGATATAGTTGAGGTTTTACCTGCATTGGATCCTTCAGAGATTACAGCTTTACTTGCTTCTAATATTGCGTACGAATTTATTTCCATCTTGGCATACCAGAAAAATCAAGTTGTAAAATTAGGTTAAGCGCAATTAGTTAGAAAGTAAATGCTTTGCTAATTTTTTAGATAAGGCAACAATAGTTAGAATAGGTGGAAGACCCAAGGGACTTGGAAAAGCGCTAGCATCACTCACAAATACGCCCTCGATTTCTGTTTGTTGATTCTTGTCAAGAATTTTGCCTATAGGTGCAGTGCAACAAGGATGACCGGATTCATAATACCCTCGAACAATTGTTTCTGGATCAGCTCCAGAAGCAATGATAATATCACGATTTATTTCATATGCTTCATCAAGCTTCTTTTGATCTTTGACTGTAATTTCTTTGATAACTTTTCCATCATTTTTTACTTCGCCTGTGATTTCGTCACGCACTTTAGTCATCATACCAAGTAAATTCTTGTTTTTCACTTTACGTACTTTTAGCATGACTTTTGTTAAAGTAGGAATATCCCACTTTTTAGGCATATAACCAGCAATATCTCGAACAAGAGACAAGGTAGGATACATGTAAGGAGCCGGGAAGAGTTCTTTCTCTTCAATTAAACTTTCAATATACAAAGCTAGAATTGCTTCATTCTTCATTCCAACATCTTTTGTATAACCATAAGTTGTTTGGAAAATATCCAAGGCAATTCCTTTACCAGCATCCTCAATCCCAGAATTCTGTAAGATACGAGGAGTTTCTAAAGCCCCGGCGGAAATTATTACTTTATCACCAATGATTTCCTTAGCTGAACCTTCGTGGTTAAAATATACGATGTTGAAATTACCGCTCCCATGTTTGACTTTCTTAACATTAGCGTTCAAATACAAATCAGCGTTACTCTTAACTGCTTCATCAACAAATTCTATGGATGTCCATTTAGCATTTACAGGACAACCAAAAGCACATTTTCCACATCGATTACAAATAGAATAATCAACACATTTTGGAGTATGTTTCATTTCATAACCAAGTGTTTTTGCTCCTTCCCTTAGTCTTCTCGTTCCTGGACCAATTAAGTCTTCAGGCATAAGATTAACTCGCATATCTTTTCGAGCAGAAGCACATTCCTCGGTAAGATCAATACCCCATTCTTTGAAAAACTTATTAGGTGGTGTCACAGCATTCCCCTGAGCAAAATAAGACGAACCACCAAGAATACGCGAGCGACCAATTGATATGCCACCACTGGTAAATTTTAATCCCCGATTCTCATCGAGATAGACATTAGAAAAAGCATTGATTTGCCCTTTCTTCTGATAATGAGGACCGTATTCTAGAATAGCAACACTCTTGTTTGCTCGAGATAACTCACGTGCAATGGTAGCTCCTCCTGGACCCGAACCAACAACAACGTACTCATATTTCTTAACTGCTTGCTTTCTCATATTATACACCAGGTGAATCTAATAATCTTCTAACAATATTATAGAGAGTGAATCTAAAATACTTTCTTTTGGAAAGAAAAGATAATATCTTCTTAAAGAAAGATACAAGAAGAGAAAACCAAATTACTGTTTTCTCTTTCGCTGCATTAAAGCTAGAACTATTAATGTTAAACTGGCAAACGTAGCTAAACCAAGTAAACTATCAAATAATGGAAAGGTTTTAGGTGTGGAGCTAGGGATCGGATCATTTGGATCAGTAGGATCTGTTCCTGCATCAATTTCCTCGTCATCAGTAAAACCGTCTCCGTCGGTGTCTGCATTATTTGGATCTGTTATGAATCCATCTACACCCAACTCTAATTCTTCCGGATCACTTATTCCATCCCCGTCTGAATCTGTTTTGTATGGATTCGTTCCTGTAACATCGAATTCATAGAAATTCGGCAATCCATCTCCATCGGAATCCAATGAAATATTATAACCCGCTTCTACCATTAGTTCTTTTGCTTTTGTTAGATTAAAATCATACTTTTGTATATCTGGACTCTTCCACATTTCAAATATATCATATATTGGGTGATGATTTACATGAAATGTTCCGTTTCTGGTTTCATCATTTATACTTTCTCGGTCTGTAGCATAAGCGATTGCTTTGCGTATAGCTAATCCCCTTGACATATCTGAATTATATGGACACATATTAAAATCTTGGAGAGGTGTTCCTCTTTCCGAGCGGAGATTATATCCATAAAAATTGAAAATTTCCCTTAATCTTGAGTAATGAGTAAAATCTGGATTATCTATGTAGTTTGTATAATAATCATATTTAGTAGAAATATCAATTAGATCTATTGTTCCGTTTTCAAAAGTAAGTTTTGCTTCTGTTTCATTTAGTAAAACAAATCGTATAGAATTTATATTTCTATCATTTCCGAATCGATTTATAAAATCGAGATTTGGATCACTAGTTAAAGTTGAATTTAAAAGCCAACTATCATCGAATGTTTCAAGTTCAAAGAAATTTCCAAATACTGAATCTTTGTATTGCAATGCACCTGTCCCAAATGCTTGTTGTTTAAATTTAGCCCAAGAAGAATGCGTATAATTTGGTGTAATTCCATCTAGGAATTGTGTTTGATTAAGATAATGTTCTGGCAAAATTGGCAATCTTAGTATTTCTTGAAAATTATCTACGCTATTATCAAAGAATAAATCAATTGTATAGTCATCAAGAATTACCATATCTTCTAATTCATTATCCCAAATAGTCACATTGTTAACAAATTCTTCATAACAATAATATGTAAAATAAACATCTTTAACATCTAAGTTTTCATTTGGAAATAAACCATCTGGATCTGTTTGCCATTCAATTCCTTGTCTTAAGTTTAATCTTAGATGGTTATCATCAATAAGCGTGTAACTCTCAGCTAAATGAGGCCAGAAACCAGTATCATAATCATACCAAATTACTGGTTCAAGAATTGAATTTGAAATTAATTTATCAATTTCATTTTGCTCATCAAGGGGATTTAATGAAGACCAATTATTATCATTAGCAATTTTTAATTCATCAATTGTGCTTTGATTTTCATGTAATCCATTCCATAACATTTTTCCCCAACTTTGGGCTAAGCCATAATTAGAATCATAATTCTGCAAATTTGACCATGAAGCACTTGATGCTGAATGTGTTAAACCAGGCATCGATAATAATAAATTATTTGTGTAGTAATTCTGCCATTCCTTCTGAAGTTCAACTCTTTCTGGTGAATCGTTAGGTATTATTAATTCATCTTGATCTATATACCATTGATTTGTACCTGCTCCCAAAGATTCATTCCAGTCCATAGATTCTTCATAACCATGCCAATTAACAGTAGAGTCTTTACCAAAAATATACATTAAACCTGGTGCATAAGTATCCAGTGTAATAAATGTGATATAACACAAATCATAATTGTGATTACTCTGCATTTCTAACACTAATTGACCAGGATTAACAACAGACACGTTAAGAGCTATTCCAATTTCTTCTAAGTCCTTTTGTAACTCTAAGACTTCGTATTGTCTTGAACCATCATCTGTTACTGCAACAAGAGTAAAAAATGGATCTGTTAATTCTGACGGATAAATTACATCAGTATTAAATAATCCTTGATTAATGTCACTATCAATGTTATAACCATCAATAGGAATGAAAACAAATCCAATACTAAACACATAAAAAAATATCATTAAGAATTTATATCTGTGTAATTTCATATTTCTCGCCCAATTAAAACTAACATTTTATTATAACTCCAACAAATAATTATCTTTTGTAATAATTATCCATCTTTATTTGATTTAAACTTGATAATTTTAATTTTTATTTATCCTAATCAGCTTCTCCAACAATTTTATTAAGAAGAGCATTTTGTGTTTAAGCAAGAAAAAAAATAATTAGATTTTCAATAAAATTAAGGTTAAGATAATTATGCCAAGTTCAAAAGAAATCATGGAAATGGACACAACCTATGGAGCCCATAATTACCATCCAATATCAGTGGTAATTTCAAAAGCAGAGGGCGTCTGGGTTTATGATCCAGAAGGGAAGAAATACTTGGATTGCTTGTCAGCATATTCAAGTCATAACACAGGACATCGTCATCCTGAAATTATTAAAGCTCTTAAAGATCAAGCAGATCTTCTTACACTAACATCTCGAGCATTTCATAACGATAAAATGGGTCCTTTCTTAAAGCAATTATGTGATGTCATGAAACCACATGTGAATGACCCAAAGAAAACTGGCATCATGGCTCTCCCAATGAATACCGGAGCAGAAGCCGTTGAAACTGGTTTGAAAGTCGCCCGAGCTTGGGGTTATATTAAGAAGAAGATTCCTAAAGACCAAGCAAAAATTATTGTCTGTAAAGACAACTTCCATGGAAGAACAATTACCATTGTTGGGTTCAGCACTGATATTAGTCATGGGCGTTATTTCGGCAATTTTGGTCCTTATACTCCTGGTTTTGTTACAATAACGTATGGAGATGCAGAAGAACTTGAGAACAGAATTTTGGAATTGGGTCCTGAAAACGTTGCTGGATTCCTATTTGAACCAATGCAAGGAGAAGCAGGAGTCATTCATCCTGGTAAAGGCTTCCTCAAGAAAGCTCGAGAAATTTGTACAAAATACAATGTGTTAATGATTGCAGATGAGATTCAAACTGGTTTAGGAAGAACTGGCAAACTTTTTGCTTGTGATCACGAGAATGTCCAACCAGATATGTACTTGCTTGGAAAAGCACTTGGTGGGGGCGTTTATCCTGTTTCTGCTGTAGTAACCACAACAGAAATCATTGGTCCGGATGTTATTATTCCGGGTGTCCATGGTTCAACATTCGGTGGTAATCCTCTAGGTTCAGCTGTTGCAATGAAAGCTCTTGACTTAATAGTTGGAGAGAAACTTGCTGATAGATCTGCTGAAATGGGTGAACACTTCTTGGCTGGTTTGAGAAAAATCGCTGCTAAGAAAACCAAAATACCAATCATCGATGTTCGTGGGAAAGGATTGCTTATCGCTATCGAACTAGATGGGAAAGCACGTCCTTATACTGAAGGCATGAAAGATAAAGGCATTCTTGCAAAAGAAACACATTCCACTACAATTCGATTTGCTCCACCATTAGTAATAACTAAAGAGCAAATTGATTGGGCACTAAAAATCATTGAAGAAGTATTTGTTGGTTAATTCAACCACAAATCCCTCTTTTTCCTATTTTTAACAATTTTTTTATTGTAACACAGTTTATACTTTGTATCGGAGATTAGAAGATGACAGACTTAGAAGATTTCTCAAAAGGTTTTCTTGCAGGTTGGCTCAAAACACTGATGGAAAGCATAGACAAAAATCTTGATGAAGAAACAAGTTTGAAAATTTTCAAAGAAACAGGAACCTTCTGTGCAAAAGCTCATGCTACTGAACTTTTCAAAGAAATTAAGTTGAAGACAAATGATCCTAAAGAATTAATGGCTATGCTAAATGAGAAACTTAAAGGAACTACCTGGGAAATCATTGATGAAGGTAAATTGAAAGTTATATATGATCAATGCTTTTGTCCAATAGTTGGATTTGGATTACATAAATCTGAAGTCCAATGTGATTGTTCCATTGGATGGTTAAAAAAGAATTTAGAAATATTGTTCAACAAAGATGTCGCTGTTGAACTTGCGGAATCTGTGCTTAGAGGAGGTTCTAAGTGCGAATTCTTAATTGATTTCTAATTCCACTCTTTTTTTATTTTATACGATTCATGACTATTGAAGCTACTACGCAGCAGTAGCTCAGCAACAAATCCAATGAACAATAACAATATACCAAATAATAACAAAGCAAAACTGATAATGAATATTAGATTCGATCTAATACTTACAGCTTCTGTATAAGCACTCCAGAATCTGAAGAAAGCAACTCTTTCCAAAATTGTCCAACAAAATGTTAGAAAACTTGCCAGGAAAAATAAACCAGTCCAGCGACTAAAGAGATGAATCGGTTTTTTTCCCCACTTGTTAATAGCATTCAAAGTGAAGAGATCGATGAATCCTCGAAAAAGGCGTTTAAAACCATATTTTGTTTTACCGTTTGTTCTTGGTCTGTGATTAGTAACAACCTCACCAAGTCGAAAACCTTGTTGAGCTAGTATAGCTGGAATATAACGATGTCCCTCAGCAAACAACTGAATGTGCTCAATAGCATCTCTACGATACACACGAAGAGTGCAACCGGAATCATGTATGAAAACATTGTTCAATTTTCTGTTGAGAAAGTTGTTAAACTTAGAAGGGAGTTTTTTGAAAGCATTATCTTTCCTATTTTTCCTCCAACCGCATATGACATCATATTCCTCAGTTAACGCATCTAGCATTGCTGGAATGTCTTTTGGGTCGTTTTGGAGATCCCCATCCATTGTAACAACTAGTTCACCTTTAATATTGGCTAACCCAGCTAAGAGAGCAGGTGTTTGCCCAAAATTCCTTTGCAGTTCTATAATTCTTAGAGTATCCTTTTCTACTCCATTATCTAAGACTGCTCTTAGATTTGGTAATGTTTTATCTGTTGAGCCATCGTCCACAAAGATGACTTCAAAATCCCTGTTTATGTTAGTCATAACATCTCTAATTGAATGAAATAATGGAACTACATTATCTTCTTCATTAAATACTGGAATGACGATTGAAATCAAGATATCAACAACTATTGAATTTCTCAAACTGTCTACAGTGTGTTTGCCACACAAATATCCACTTGAGCTTTTTCCTTAAAAAGTACCAAAAAGAAAAAGGATTGAGAAAACATTCAAAGCTTGGCTAAATCATCTAGAGAAGTTTTAGCAACAGATCTAACAATTGGATGCTTATCAGATTTGTTTGCTTTAATCAATGCTTTCTTAGTTGATGGTTCATTTATTTCTCCGAAATATCGAGCTATTTTTTGTCTAAATCTGTAATCACTGTCTTTCTCTAATGCTGTAATTAAATGTGGAAGTACTTTTTCTTGATATTCTTTCTTCTCATTTAACATTCTAGCAGCATTCATTCGGGTAAGATATGTCAATCCTATCTCCATAGCAACAAGTAGAGTTGGAATTAATTCTTCGAATTTCTCATAACCAATTTCAGCTAAAGCAATGGCAGTTAATTGATTTAGATCACTTCTTCCTTTGATAAAAGGTAAAAGATATGGAATAGCTTCTTTTCCTTCTTCCTTTCTCCAACCTAGAAGTCGAGATGTTTGTAATCGAATTCTTGGGTCGATTTTCTTGTGCTTCACTATCTCGATTAATGTAGGTATATAGAATTCATCATCAATATATGGGAGAACTTGTTGGAAAATAACCGGAAAGAAGAAGAGATTCTGTACGAAAGATTCATCTTTTACTCGAGTGAAAAGAATTTTGCCAACCTCATAGGGGTGTTCATGAACAAAGGCATCTACGAGAAATTTCTTTTCGCTGATTTCATTTTGCATTAAATTAAACAATTCTTCTTCAATTTGTTTGAGATTCTTAGCATTCATAGTACTTCACCAATTTTTCCACTTTATTGCTCCGCAAGTCTTTTCTCCCAATAATCTGCTGGATCCATATACATTATACCATCTCGAAGATTATATGGACAAACAGCAATACAAGTAGAACACTCTCCTCCGTTATCTACCCAGAAATCATAACACTTGTCGACATTGACAGCCCAGCGATAAATCCCTTTAGTATTTGATTTACTGTGAATTTTAAATGAGGGTTCATTATCTAAAGAAATAGCTTCATTTTCACATGCTTCAGCACATCTTTTGCATCTTCTACAAAAATCAGTCAAACCAAAATCCACTTTCTCGTCATGTTGAAGTGGCATATCTGTGAATACTTTACATAATCTCACTCGAGCACCATGATTCTTTGTTGTTAATAATCCATTGCGACCAACTTGTCCTAAACCTGCTTCAATAGCGATAGGAATAGATGGTCCGGTATCATTCCCGGTTGGAACTGCATTGTATCCAAGTAGTCGAATAAATTCTGCTAGAGAGGATGCAATAAAAGCCATCATTGAATAACCCATGCCACTTGCGAATCCTTGAGTCATGGATGGAGTAGTGCTGATAGCATCGATATCCATAACCGTTCCAATGGCAATTACAGAGGTTATTCCTTCAGTCATTTCGATTGGTGTTCCCATCCTATCCTCTGTGTACACCCAATTAGGATTGTAAGGGGCAATACCAACTAGATCTGCTCCAAAGGATTTTGTTACAGCTTTGATTGTTTTAGTAATTCTTTCGATGTTACTCTCGTCGACTTTATATTTCTCAGGTTCGTCACGAGGCATCATATTTTGTGCTGATTGTCCTAGTTTGTCCCAAGAAAAAGCATTTCTAAAGTAATCATGAACTGTCCAAGAAGCAATGGCTAAAGCATGATCAATCTGAGTGTACCCAATTTGATCCTCATCTAAAATTTCTGAGACTTTATCATACATAAATTTCTTATACGCTTTCAATTCCTTGTCCCATTTAATTCTACCAAAAATACTATCATACTCATTAAAGGGTTCAAAATCATCATTCAAAGTAAAATCAGGTGAAACAGTCATCTTCTTCTTTTTTGCCATTTCAATCAAAAACCTAGATGTATTATTAACGAAATAAATACTTCCAGATAAATATTGATTTTAAAAAATCTTCTTATGATTTGGTACAATATAAAGAAAAAGAGAAAAAAGAAAGAAAATACCCTATCGAGTAGGCACTTTCTTCTTCTTGCTAACTGCAACAATAATTACTACAATTATTACTATGAGTAGTAATCCATCACCAATGATGACATAAACCCACCATGGTAAATTAGTTGCAGGAATTTCAACATTTATATCGACTGTAGTACTCCAATCACTAGCAAGGCCATAAGTGTCAACTGCCCGTACTCGGAAGTAATAGGTTCCATTTGTTAAACCTGAAACAATCCGAGATAACCCTGTAACATTGTATTCATAGAGTGGTGTTGCAAATCCTATTTGGTCGTCTACTTGTAATTCATAGTGATCTATGCTAACATCATCTGTACTTGTGCTCCAAGAAACATCGACAGTACTAACAGTGCTTATAACTCCAGGATCATTAATAGTAGGTATAGTTGGAGCTTCATTATAGAAGTAATCAATTGAAATTTCGTAAAGATGAGCACTCCTGTCACTTGGACCTGAAAGCTCTGTACGCCACCGAAGATCATTCCCAGGGTTAGCAAAAATATGCTCAAAACCAGGAGTAACCGCAGCCCAATTACTACCACCATCTGCTGACATGTAATAGGTGATTCCTGTACCAGCTGGAATAAATTCATCAGAATTAAGTGTTGCACTGTATATTATGTAATCAGTGGAATCAATTTCTAGTGATTGAGCAATAGTAGTTCCTGCTACATAGGTATCAGCTAAAC
>DAOVPS010000126.1:0-9677 GCA_030629105.1 Candidatus Heimdallarchaeota archaeon | reverse complement strand
GACAACCATCAATTGAAGATAGTATTAAAAATTTAAAGAAAAGAGGAATTCTAGAAGTAATTGAAACAAGAAGCAGAATTGCTAAACTCACTTCTGAAGGAGTAAAACTGCTGAAAAAGGGGATCAAAGTCCAAGCAAAAATGGAGACAACTTTAACTCCTAAAATGATAATTACAGGAAGCTGGAAAAAGAAAAAATTCAAGCCTTATGATCCTACAGAAGATGTTCCAGTCACTTATTTTGGCAGAAAACATCCTGTAATTGAAGTTATTAAAGAATTACGAGAAATTTTCCTTGAAATGGGTTTCAAAGAAATAAGAGGACCAATTATCGAATCAGAATTCTGGAATTTTGATGCGCTATTTCAACCTCAGGATCACCCAGCTAGAGAATTAGCTGATACTTTCAAAATCGCTAAGCCAAGTAAAGCTAAATTACCTGCTAAGGAATTGGTTGATGTAGTTGCTAAAACCCATGAAAATGGTTGGAAAACAAAAAGTACAGGGTGGGGTTATAAATGGCAAATGAGCAATGCTGAGAAGCTTTGCCTTAGAACCCATACAACCGCAACAACTTGTAGGCATTTGTCAAAAGCTTATAAAGAATGGACACCACCAGAGAAAGTATTCTGTATAGATAGAGTTTACAGAAATGAAGCAATTGACTACACTCATTTAGCTGAATTTATGCAATTTGAAGGAATAATTGTTGATGAAAAAGTTACACTTAGACATCTCATGGGAAATCTGAAGACATTTTATGGGAAAATGGGTTTCAAGAAAATACGATTAATTCCATCGTTCTACCCCTATACTGAACCTTCAATGTCCACATTGATTTATGTTGACAAATTCAATTCATGGATTGAAATGGGAGGATCGGGTATTTTCAGACCAGAAGTTACTTTGCCATTTGGGGTAAAAGAAAAAGTGATAGCCTGGGGACAAGGGTTAGATCGATTAGTCATGTTGAAACTCGATTTAGATGACATCAGAGAAGTCTACAGTACTAATATTGATCGTTTAAGAAAAACTCCAGTTATCTTTTGAGCAGAAATATCTTAAAGGAAAATCTCATTAGAGTTTTTCTACTTCTATTTCAAATGCCCCAACTGGATTTTCAAGCTCAAAGTTGTTTAGTACTTCTGGGTGAATTTCACCAAAAACCCCTACTTTCTTATTATTAACCATGATCTTCGCACAACGACCTTCAAAGAAACTTGGATGGTCAGCAGTTGCTAGTTTATATTTTGAAACACCAAGCGCTTTTAGAATTGCTTCGACATTCGATTTAATTTCTACAAAATCTACTTTTGAATGTATGATTACTCCACTGAGGTATATTTCTCGAGTAGTACATGTTTCTAATTTTTCATCTATTCGTGAAATATCACCAACATCAAATATTTTCTGAGGTAGTGAAAATGGTTTGTTTTTCTGTAGGATGTTCATTAAGCTAGGAATTAAACTATCACGAAAGATATTGAACTCACGACTTACTGGATTTAAGAGTTCTACTGGATTGCCTGAAGTTCTCATTTTTTTGTAATGCCAATCTTTTGAGACCAAAGTCCAACTAACAACTTCAATGAAACCTAAGCCTGCAAGGATATCCCTACACCTGTTTTGTAATTTAAAAACAGGATGCTGTTCTCCAACTTGAACTATGTCATCCAGTAAAGGTTCCATTAAATGATAACCATAAGATATAGCGATATCTTCTATAAGATCAACTTCATGTAAAATATCAACTCGAAAAGATGGAACATCAACGGAAATTTTTTGTTTATCTTTACTTGCTGATTTGGATATACCAAACCGTGATCTCTTTATGTGCTTCTCTATTTCTTCGCGGGAAAGGTCAAGCCCCAAGATTTCCTTCACATATTTTTGTCTTAGTATCCAAGTTTCAGTAGCAAATGTAGGGGTAACGATTTTCTTTCCATCAGGATATTCTACTCTAACAGTTTCAACTTGATAACCTTCTTCTGCAAAAGAGCTAGTTAATATTTCTAAAGCATCTTTTACTGCCTTAACGTTAGTTCCTGTAGCGTCAATAAATAGATCAGTTGTTTTTTCAGTAATGAGAGTAAGCACCCCATTAATTATGGGTGGAAAAGATAAGACACCATCATTCATATCAACCAAAAACGGAACAATGCCTTCTGGATTAACGAGATGAGCATATTTAATCCCTTTTGGATGTTCTGTACAAATCTGTTTGGGAGTCATTTCTTTTTCCTCACCAAGAGGTAGAAAAGCATGAGTGTTTGCCTTAACTCCAAAATATCGATATGGGCCTTGAATATCGTGCATGTCATGAATTCCAATACTTACTTTCTTACGATCTCTACCAATAACCCAGTGAAGTGTTTCTTGAGTATTCATTAATTCAGCAATAGTATCTGCATCAAATGAAACATTTCGAACAATAGCACATTGAATAAAAGGTCTAACTTTTGAAACAGATTTTTCAACTTTAACTGTTACGCCACTATTTTTGAGAGTATATTTTGGAAGGCCGAGTTCAAAATCAGCTACCCCTTTAACAGCTCTCGCGAAGCCAGCTATACTGCAATAATCAGGACGGTTTGGATTATATTCTACTTTTATTCCGTCTTCTCGTTTATCGTCAATATCAGCTCCTAATTGTAAGGAATATTCTTCAAGCTCGTCTAAGGTTAAGTCCTTGCCAATGAGCTTGTTAATACGTTTTAAGGGAATATCAATAACGGGCATAACTGACCTATCCAAGTTGATATAATATACTTTTGAGGAAGTCTATACAAATTAAAGTTTTGCGTAAAATATTGACAATTTAAAGATACAAGTAAAAAAGAATCCTTAAATGCTACAAAACCGTTGTAGTAAAAAAAGAGTAAAAAGTGAGTTATCATGAGTTTCTTCAAAAGAATTTTTGCAAAAAGAAAGAAAGGAATAGGACAGGAAATAAAGAGACCAGCAATTATTGAAAGAATGGCTGCTCCTGAAAAAATAAAAGAAGGTGAGACTTTGAGAATTGTTGTGAGTGGACATTTCTCAAATCTAAGTTGGAGCTTAGATGAAGCAGAAGCAAATACAAAGAATAATGATATTACTGTAATAGTTATTGGGAAAAAGAAAACAGGGGTAATGTCAGCTCAAGCTTTAAAACCATATGAGACAACGGTTGAGGTTAAAAAACTCAAGAAGGGTAGATATAAAATTAAAGCAGCAAAAGGTCCTGCAAGTATTTTAGAACTAGAAGTGAAATAGAAAATCCGGTGTAGAAAAATGACTTTATCAAAAATTGAAGGATTAAAAGCGTTAGAACAAGGAGAAACTTTAGAACCAATTCCATTTGCTATGTGGCGACATTTCCCTGTTGATGATTTATATGCAGATAAACTAGCAACAAAACAACTTGATTATCTAGAGAAATTTGATTCCATTGTAATGAAAGTGAGTCCTAATGGTAGATACTGTGTGGTTGATTGGGGATGTGAAATCGCTTTCGATGAAAATAAAATGTCGGGATCTGCTTATTGCACAAATTTTAGAATTAAAACTATTGATGATTGGTCTACATTGGAGGAATTAGATGTTAACCAAGGAATGTTTGGAGAACAATTACAAGCATTAAAACTCATCAATGATGGAATGAAAATTCTGACGCCATTTGTTGAAACAGTATTTAATCCGCTAATGGTTGCAGCAAAGCTTGTAGAAACAAGAGAGCTATTTTTACAATCCATGAGAGAAAATCCAAAAGTTTTCCATGATGGCATGAAAACAATTACAAAGGTTATGGCTGAATTTTCTAAAGCATCTATTGAGAATGGAGCCGCAGGATTGTTTTTAGCAACACAAGAAGCAACTACTGATCTATTAACAAAGGAAGAATACATAGAATTCGGAATGACTTATGATTTGGACCTACTAAAAGCAATTGAAAAAAAATCAGAGTTTAATGTTGTCCACATCCACGGAGACAATATTATGTTTGATCTAGTTGCTGAAAACTATAAAGTACAAGCCTTGAATTGGCATGATCAGCTAACAGCTCCTTCAATTGGTGAAGCGTTCAAGAAATTCAAAGGGATTTTAATGGGTGGAATTGAGGAAAAGCAATTCTTGCTTGATGCTTCAAATGAAGAATTGATGTCCAAATTACAAGAAGTTATTGACTCAGTTAATGGTCAAAGAGTAATTATTGCTCCTGGTTGTGTTATACCAATAAATGTTCCCGACGAAAAAGTTCAGGCAATTATTGATTATTTAAAGAAAAAAAGTTAATTTATGATTCTATCCAAAGGAAATAATGCATAGAAACCAAAAAATGTTTAAATTAATTTTAACATTTAATTGATTTAGAGAACATAATCAAATTTAATCATTGAAGTAAATTATTTATAAGACAAAGAAAACAATAACATGGAAAAGTGGTAATGCTTCCTGAGAAAAAGGATGGTAAAATCAAGAATGAGTACAAAACGTACAGAATTAGACGATGAAAACTTGCTAAATGATGAATGCTCAGGCAGCATAGTGAAAATCGTAACTAATCCTGAAAAAATAAAAATCCTAGTTGACCCTATGCGCAGAAGAATTTTGGGGACAATGCGTGAAGGATTAGAAAATGAAGACGGAACAATTAGGAAAGAAATGACTGTACCAGAGATTGCTAGAAAATTAGGTGTTTCTGCACCAAAATGCTATCACCATTTAGATCTTTTAGTAGAACATGGTTTTGTTAGAGTAGCAAAAGAGGAGAAGAAGAAACGAACTTCTATTACTTATTATGAAAGGACTTCTCCAGCATTTGTTTTGGCAAGTTCAATTGATTCATTAGAACGAAAAGAAGGGATTAGGTTAAGTCCTCTAATTATGTTCATTAACGATGGTTTCATGCTTGGCTTATCAAATAAGGAACAAGAAGAAGCACAGAAATTAATAGATGAATTTACTGAAAGAAATCATAAATACATAGTAAAAGCAGCACAACAGTTTAAGGGAAAGATTCCAGATGAACGAATGAGGGGAGTTTTAAGATTCGTTTCAAACCAATATGCTTCTCAAGACAAAAGATGCATAGAAATCCGAAAGGAATTGAACAAATACCTAAAAATTGACTTAGAGTAAGTTATTGGAAATAAACCTACTAATTAATTGACTTTGGTTGGTAGGAAAAATCTTTATTTTTTTATAATTAAATAATATATTGAAATCATTTCAAGATGTGTTTTAAAATGAAAATAGGTGTTACAATTGAGCCCTACGAAGGAATTGCAGCAGGACATTTGGTTCCTTTTGCGAAAGCAATAGAATTAGACCATATAGAAATTAATGCTAATATTTTGCCGGGCATAGATGGGGTGCTAGAAAACATAGATAATCTTACAACAACTTTTCACATGCCAATATTTGAAGTGGAAGGATATGATCCAGGCTCGAAAGACAAGAAGCATGCGAAAAAGATGGATGAAATTATTACTTTTATTAATAAATACCATAAAAAATTGAATATGCTATATACCTTGGCACATCCTCCTGAATCTTCTACTTCCGAATTTAATCTTTTAATTGAAAGATTGCTACGAGTAGAAACACCAATTGTACTCGAGAACATACCTTGGCAACCTGACAGTGAATTCATGGATTTCTATTTCAAAGCAAAAGATGTTTTAGGCAAACAACTAGTAGGACACGCAATAGATGGTCCACATCGATTTTTGACTGATATTGAAAATTGGTTGGATGTACCTGAAGAGTTAACAAAAGAAATAGTATACGTGCATTTACAGGATACCGGGAAAGAAAAAGATGATCATCTTCCCTTAGGAGAAGGAGAAATGCCCTATCAAGATTTCTTGCGATTCTTAAAACGAATAGGATACAAAGGAGTAATTAATCAGGAAATCAAGCCAAAAGGACTTGATATTGTAAGCATTATGAATTCTTGTTTGAATGTCTTGAAGGTTGTTGATAAACCACGGTTTCTAAAATTGAAAGTTAAATATGCAATTATGAAACCAATCATTAAGAAGAAAATAAGAGAAGCAGCAAAGTCTCAATGAAAATTTGTAGCTATTTAAATTAAAATTGATAAGTAAAGAATTGTCATGAAATTAGGAATGACTTTAGAACCGTTTAGAGGAATGTCTGTAAAACAAGTAGTTCCTCTGTTGAGATTTCTTGATTTAGATCATTTTGAGATTAATATGACTATGATACCGAAAATAGATGATTTTGTGAAGAGTATACACAAGAAGACAACAACTTTTCATCTCCCTATATACAGTAGATTCCACTATGATATTGGTTCTCAAAACCCAAATTATCAAGGAAAAATAAAGCAATTAATTGATTTCTTGAATTTTAATAAAGAAAGATTAAATCTAAAATATGTTTTAACACACCCTCCAGAAGATTCTAGCTCAACCAATCTTTCAATTATTGAAAGACTTGAACAAATAAATGTACCAATATTAATTGAGAATATCTTGGGGCAATCTGATGAGAATTTTATGGAGTTCTATTTTCAAGCGAAAGACCGCTTAGGAAGAAAACTAGCAGGACATGCCTTAGATATTTCTCATAGATATGTCAATGATTGGCAAAGCTGGTTGGCTGTTCCTGAGGAATTAGTGAAAGATATTGCATATGTACACATATCAGATTGTACAAAATATGCTGATTTGCATTTACCTCTCGGATTAGGAGAATTACCATACGAGGAATTCTTCTCTTACTTGAAAAATATAGGATTTCGAGGAATTTTTCTGCAAGAAGTAATTCCAACGGTGGATCAATTAAGTTCTCTCCTAGATTCATTTTTGGTAAACGTAAAACCGTTTTCAGTGAATAGATATAGGAAACTGAAAATCCTCTATGGACTCACTAAACCCATGCTAAATTTAGCAGTAAATACTTCTTTTAAAGAATTAAGAAAAAGTGGTCATGGATTGAATCCTCAAGATTTAGGATTTGATCTTGCAACACATTAGAAAAATGGAAAGCAGGAATTTTCTAGCTTATTTTCTATTCGATGTCGAGTTTTGTTTTTGATTTAAAAACTATAATTGCTACAATGATAGCAACAATGATCAATAATGTAAAAGACAGAACCCAAGCCCACCAAAAACCAGTACCGAAGACGAGTCTTTCCCAAGTATTGAGCCAATCTTGGTAGTTTTCCCCAATATATTGGGAAGTCACTAGATCATTGAGTATTGTCACATTCTCTGTTGAAATGGCATAATCATAACTGGGTGGTAACGCGACATCTGAATTTGCTGGAAACATCCAATTGTCTGTTGCAAGTAATTCTTGAACTTCGCTACTTAGAGCATAATTCACATAGCTTTTAGCTAAGGTCTCATTCGATGTCCCCTCAACTATACCAATTCCTTCTATTTGCATCCAACTATATTCTTGCGAGTTATGTGATATGAGAGCAGCATTTTGCTCGAAACTATAATTGAAATAAGCATTATATGCAGGATCAGTTCCGTAGGAAACCATCATGTGGTCTTCTTTTGTGTCAAAAACTCTTGCCCAAGTGTCCGACCAGCTTTTGTCAATGGAAACCACTCCTTGAGCGGATGTCCACCAGTCTTTCCAATCTAGACCAAGTACTTGTTCATAAAAGATAATTTGATACAAGAGAAAATTAATGCCAGTAGCGCTTAATGTTGGATCTTGTAACGCAAAATCCTCTCCGAATGTTGTTATAAGATCATCAAAAGATAAATCAAGGATTTCAGGATAACTTGTCGTTGTTATAAACTCGGTATCAAAGATTAGTGCGATTAAACCGTAATCCATAGGTAAGAGGTATTTTTCAGGATCTAATGCAGTAATAAGGGAAGTAGGAATACCTGTTATATTAACACCAGATGTTATTGGTTTCAAAATTCCCTCATCTTTCGCTCGATTAATCATAATTGAATCTAAACCGATTACAACATCTGCTTGTGGATTAGATTTCTGATTGATAATGGTGTTAAGAGCATCAACCATGCCACTGAATTCTTGAACTCGAACAGTAACACCATGAGTGACACCAAACGCCTGAAAAGCAGTGTCACGTGCTGCTACTGGGTCAAGACCCCAAGCTATGAAGCTATCATGAGTATATATGACAAGTTCTTCATCAGCATTAGGATTGAAAATGTAGGTTGTAAAACTAGGATTTACACTTTGACTAAAATTTAGATTATCTGAAATTGCTCCAAGAAGAGGTATGAAAACTAATAATGAAATAAGTAATAGTATTCGTACTTTCTTAGTTTGCATCTAATTATTACCTCTTTTATGATGATTTCTTATCATCCATGCATATAACTCATGAACATCAATTTAAAATTATTGATGATAATCTCAAAATGAGTAAACTACGAAATAACTCTAGAAAATAACTCGTGAATACTTTTTTCATGTGCTATGATTTCCTTAGGTGTACTAGAAGATATAGACCACTTCCAAGAACCGATCATGTATAATAGCCAAACAAAATCAAGCAATTCATCCGGCAAATCTGCTAGTTGTTTCTTATAAGAAGTCTGATATCCTGCCACTAATTCCTTATGAACTTCTTCTTGATTCAAGTCAAGTTGGGTTATTATCTTACTCTCAGCAAGAGATGGAAAAGCACTGAAATAGAAGCCGGCTTTTGTTAAATAAAAATCAAAACTTGGAGAACCTGCATAAGACCATTCGAAATCGATGATTCCAGTAACTTTTCCATTCTTTACGAGTATATTTGTTGGCTGTATATCCGAATGAACAAAACAACCATTTTCGTTAGGTTCTTCTATTCTATCTGATAATTCATTAATTTTCCATTCCAAAGGTTTTCGATAATTCGGGAAGCTTGTTCGATCAACCCAATTAAGCATATCATAACAAAAAGCTTTGAAACAAGCTACCCAATTTGTGAATTGGTTCCCCCAAAAATAATTAGAAGATTTCTTGGAATAATTTTCTTGCTTCACGCAAAAATCTCCAAAATGATCAAAGGTTATAGTATGCAATTCACCTAGATGAAAACCAACTTTTCTTACAACTGAAAGAAATTCTCTTTTAGTTATGAGATTTTGTTCAACGATAGCTCTCAAATCCTTACCAGGCAGTTTTTCAAGAATCATATAGGAAAAAGGATAGTTATCGTCTATTATCTGATCAGCGATAACCCGAGGTAGAGGTATTGCAGTGTTTTTCTCTGCTATAGTCATTGCTTTTAACTCTCGAGTTTGCTTTAAAGGCCATTCCGGATTGTTTACTTTAAGAATATAGGATTCATTATTGGATAGTTTAAATTCATAAACTGGATTAACAAAGGATTTTTCAATTTCACTTATTCTTATTGTTTTCTCAGTTGGAAAGTGTTCTAAGATAATCTTGTGTATTTGTTTTTCTGATAAGGAAATATGTGATTTGAAGGGCATTGTGGTCAACTTGTTTTTTGACACTAAGCTAATCTTATACATAACTATTTTCTGTAAAGAATATCAGAGGTAGAAAAAAATTACTCCTGTTCAGAAGCAGCTTCTTTTTTCTTAAAAAGAGGAGCAAACAAGAACATCTTCTCTTCGGTTCCTTTGTAGATACCAAAGAAATACGGGACAAATCGAGGTAATTGTATTAGAGCAACAGTAAGAGTCATTACAGGAATTGTAATCATCGCCATCTCACTCG
>DAOVPS010000011.1:0-31769 GCA_030629105.1 Candidatus Heimdallarchaeota archaeon | reverse complement strand
GTTCGTTTTAGAATCTCTAGATTACCAATTGGTTACCTAAAATATAATCAATTAAACCAATCAACTTTTGTGAGTTGGGCTCAACAAACAAGTACTTATTACTTTAGAACACGATTTCACAACATAACTACTTCAGCACCCTCAATTAGTTTTGATCCTGAAACACTAACAGTAGACATTTTCAACATCTCTGCAAAAACCGATTACACAAATGCAACTTTCGATGGAACTTTAGATTGGTATGAAATCCATGATAAAGAAGTACCTGCTATTATGGATGATACTCGTCGAGCCACAGTTAAAATCTATCTATATGATGGTATTGCTTCCAATACTCCCGCATTAGGTCTTACTGATTTGTCATGGGATTCAATTAATGATTGGTGGTACTACGATGACATCGATGTCAGTTCGTTACCAGATAATACATACTTCGCTGCTGCAGTTATAAAAAATATGAATGTTAATGTAAGTGTTGAAAGCAGAGGTTTGGCTTCTGAGTTATTCCAAATTACACGTCCGCTTCCAGTTATATACTACATATTACCTGAAGTCTTCTTAATTGGTTTTGTCGCACTCTTTGGCTGGTTAGCCTGGTGGAGACCAAGAAAGAAAAGAATCGCACTTGAAAAAGAACGAGACGAGAAACTAGACAAAGGCTTTATGGATTAAGCCTTTCATCAAGTTTCCAATACAATCAGAACCAATCTTGGTTCTCTTTTTTTTTTCTATAATCATACAAAGAATTATTACATATCGTATTAGCTTGTAATTCAATACTTACTTAATGTGAGATGAATTCTAAGTTGAACCTAACTAAAAGAAAGAAATCAATTATATTTGTTGCACTAATTTCAACTATTATGCTTTTTTCAGCAATTGCTACTGTAAAAATCCAAGCAGCGTCCCAAGATGATTACTTTTTCAGAGTTCGAATATTAAGTAGAAGTGATACTGAAACAAAGCATCTTGCGAATTTAATAGCTCAAGAACTTCAAAGAATCCGTGTTGATAGTATCATTTATCCATATCCTGGCGGTGTTTTTGAAGCCGCAGTTCTTTCAAAAGAATTTGATATTGTATTGATCGATGTTGTTTGGCCAGGATTTGATGTAAATCCCACCTATATCTTTTCAGAAGGAGGATCAGCAAATTATTGGGGTATAGATGGTGAGATAGCTGCTCAAGATTTCAGTGAGCAGAAAATGCTTGAAGGTATAGTTGAAACAAATCTCACTTTAAGAGAAGATATTTATCATGATTGGCAAGAGAATTTAATGGCTAATATACTACCAGTTATTCCGATGTTCAATGAAATTACAACTTATATTTCACATAATAACTTGATAGGCTGGGATCATGAAGAAGGGATAGTTTATTCTTTACCTTCTATGGAATGGTCTGGTCTTCATACCGGACAAACAAATACAAGCATATTTGTAGATTATATTAATCCTAACGATTGGGATATTCTAAATCCATTATTTATTGAGGATGAATACTTCGTTTCCTTAATTGCCGAACCACTTTTAAGAATCAATAAAAATAGAATTCCTGAAGGAGTTTTAGCAGAAAGTTGGGCTTTCAATTCTAATCAAACAATACTAACTATAAATCTAAGAGAAGATGTAACTTGGCAATCTGATATTGATCAACTATATCTAGATGAACCATTTGATGCAGATGATGTATTATTCTCGATAAAAATGTATCAAGAAGTGTCTTCTGTTGGTACATTCTTCAACTGGATAGACCAAGTTGAAAAAATCGATAATTCCACAGTCCAAATCAATATTGATGGAAATTTAACACAACCAGGTCTACAACCGTATGCACCAGCTTTAAATGATCTAACAAAACTTATGCTTCCAGAGCATTATCTTAATGTAAGCGTTGTTGATGGAATTCCTGACACTCAAGCTGCAAACTGGTTAAATTATGGTGAAAATTGTTTAGGAACTGGTATGTACTATTTCAAAAGCTACAGTGAAGGTGTGGAAAGTATCTTTAACAGTAATTTGGATTGGTGGGGCACCATTCCACTAGGTGATCTAGATCTTGCGGAATACAAAGTTCGTTTTCTTGTTGACCTCAACGTGAAAGGATTGGAATTTGAATCTGGTAAACTAGATATCTTCAAGGATTATAGAAATTATATGACTGATTATGCTAGTGCTCCATATCAGAAACAAACAAGAGATGAATATGATGTTCTTTATTTTGGGTATAATCTCAAATCTGACTATTGCCCAGCATTAATAGATCAAACCCTTACCGAAGATGAAACTATGACGAAAGGCCTAGCTGTTCGCAAAGCAATCGCCCATATGATTGATAAAAATATCATGTTAGATTTATTAGACGTTGAAGTTGAGATTATTGAAACACCACTATCGAATAAATTTGGAACCTTTATAAAATCTGATGTTACCGTATATACTGCGAACCATGATTTAGCTAAATATTATATGTATAAAGCAGGATTTGATCCTTCTACACTACTAAATCCGGGCTTTACACCTTTGCAAGTGTTTGCTTCTATCGTTATGTTGTCAGTTATCACTGTATTTATTATTAGTAAGAGACGCAAGAGGAAGCAATCGTAAAAAATCATTCTATTTTAGTTCATTTTTTCTTGTATTTTTCTTATCCTTCACTGATGATACCTAAATACCATTCCCCGAAAAATATTAATTTGTATAAATCAAAATTTCTAAGAGTAGATTTATGGTATAGAACAATATTAATTATAAATAAAATTTGGAGTTTAACTAAATTTGTGTCCTAAATTCTTAACAAATGAAGAGGTCGAAGAAAAAATAAAGGATTTTTTAGTAGAACACAATTATCAGCATTCGGAAAAAGTGGTTGTTCAAAAGAAGCTCAAAGCAATTGATTATGCAGTTACTACAACTGATTCAAAGGTAGCTATCATGTTGTTTCTGTGGAATCGCTCTGTACCATACGATAAGGTATTTTATTTGGAAGAATATCTCAACAAATATGGCATTGATAAAGTAATACTAATTTGTCGTCAAATAAGTCCTAGAGCAAAAGAGATCATCCATAAAGAAAAAATTAGTATTGAAATAATCTTTGAATCTGATTTCAGAACTATGAAAAACAGCCCATTAATTGGCAAATTATGAAATCCAATAAAAAGAAGTTTTATTATTCTATTCTAAGAAGTTCTCTTTCAAGTTTGGGGGGAATTTTTGGCCAAATTTTCTCAAGTAATATCCTATTACACTCAATACATTTTGCTTTTTTCTCAATATAACCGTCTTCATAATACTCATATGTAATTGATAATCCTCTATCACAGATAATATCAAAATTGCAATGTTCACAATGATAGTATTTTTTGGGTTGATTTATTTTAGGAGGCCATGTGTAAACAGAACACGAAATACAAACATTCCGCATATCACATTGTAAATGTCTTCCTCTTACTGTCATAGCTCTTAATCACTTCTTTTTGTAATAGGTACCAGTTAAACACTATTTTTTAGTTTTTGATGTAGGTAAGCAATTAATATTGAAAAGGGAAAATATCAAAAATTGATATTAAAAGAGAATTCACACGAGTCCACTTGTATCATTTAATAGAATAACGTCAATTTAACTCAAGATGGAATCTTTAGTCATCATAACTCTCTTTATCTGAAGAGAGATACCAATCTAAATAATCTTTTTTCTTCTTCTTTTCTTCATAGTATGAGTCGTCTTCTTCCGCTTTTGAGCCGAAATGTTCTCTTTTTGTTTTATCAAAATCGAGACGATTAACAACTAATCCACAAGAAGTGCAAACATAGCTTGGTGGTTCATATTCCATCTTGCCTTTACAATTTGGGCATTTAGGTGGCATTTTGTTATTTTCTCCAATCAATTGATTTGTTGTGTCTAAACCTTGTTTTTAAATACATACTTCATTATTATAATTCTATCGAATTAACATAAAATTATTCATTTAAATTCATACCTAATTGAAACTACAAAAAAGAAGTCTATGTTTTCTTTTCTTTTGATCCAGATTCACTTGTTCGTTTATGTTTGGGTTTAACCACATTAAGAAGAATAGTTAATTTCTCTTTTAATTTCCAACAAATTCGGTAAAATTCAATAATATTCTCAATCTGCTCAAGTTTGTTATACAAATCGAACGTTTCCAAAAAAACTTGTCGAATCTTGCTTTCAGATCTTACTTGTTTTAATGTTTGAGAAAATTCTTCTTTCCATTTCACTCCAATTTCGTTTTCTTCAAGATTGTTTAGAAGCTTCAACGAAATTACTACAAATTCGATTTCTGCTCTTACTTTCCAGATATCTGCGTATCCTTTTGTGTAATTCTCAGGATCTAATTTCTCATAGACTCTTTCAAGAACAACTCTTGAATCATCTATTCTTTGAACAATATCGTCACTAAGAGCCATTGCTATTTGTTCCTTTTAAAATACCTCTACCTTGTTCTTACTTTTCTTTCCGAATTAATCTGTCAATTCTTTTATCCACTCTTCCTTGGAGAATTAAATAACCATCAAATGGTTCTCGATCAGTAATTTCTCCTGCTAAATTTTTCTGCATTAATTCTTTAACAAATGGGATTTCTTTTGTGTGTCCTAGAACCCACATTGCTTTTACTAAAGCAACTTCTGGGAGCATATTAAATAATGGAATAACACCTGCTTCTAAGAGCTTTCTCCCGGTTTCATACACATTCATTCCAGTGAATCCCCATAGACACTGAGTGGTCATAAAGATGGGTATATTTTTCTCTTTTGCACGAGAGATTGTTTTTATTAATTTTTGATTCACATGTCCCAAACCAGAACCTGCAATCACTAAACCACTATAATTGTTCTCAAAGAAATACTCTATTTGCTCTATTTTCATTCCTGGATAGCTAAAAATCAACCCAACATTTTCATCTAATTTAGCGTCAATCTCAAGATTCCCCTTTCGGTGGCTTCTCTTATGATAGCTTATTCCCGTGTCTTTGATTTTTCTGTTTTCGATCTTAGCTAATGGAATATCACCTATTGTTCGAAATGCATCTCTTCTACTGGAATGCATTTTTCTGACGCGAGTACCCCTATGAATCAAATTATATGCATCACCAGATGTTCCGTGCATGCAAACACAAATTTCAGCAATATCTGATTTCGCAGCAACATGAACACTGTTAATTAGATTAATTGCAGCATCACTTGAGGGTCTATCACTGCTTCTTTGAGAACCTACAAGTACAATTGGTCTATCGATATTTTTTAGCATGAAGGATAAAGCAGCAGCTGTTAAATGCAAGGTATCAGTTCCGTGAGCAATCACTACCCCTGCAGGATTAACATTCTCTAAGCAACTAGCAATCTCATTAGCCAAGATAATCCAATCAGCTGGTTCAATATTTTCACTCAATTTCTGAAAAAGTTGTATGGTTTCGAGATTGCAAATCTTTTCCAATTCTGGAACTGCGTTGTATAATTCCTGTGACGAAAATGCCGGAATAACTGCTCCTGTTCTGTAATCTAATTTTGAAGCAACAGTTCCTCCGGTACCAATTAAAACAACAGTGGGTTTCTTTGGATCTTTTTTAACCTTCAAATTTGGGATTGTATAATCAACTTGAACCTCGCCTGTGGTTTTAATCTCAACAATACTATCTAAGCTGACGCCAATATTATAACCCGAGGGCAATTTTATAATGATGTGTTTATCATCTCCTTGCTCACCGCGAGGAATTAGTACTCCTTTGAAAACTCCTTTTTTTGTTTTAACATTGATTTTGGACCATACTTTAATTTCTTGAGCTTCTAACCAAATTGCTGCTATACCACGATAATCGTTACTTGAATCCTCAGACATAATACATCCTCTCAGAAAATATGTTCTTCATTACTACTATTCATGATTGACCATTGTTTTCTTTAAATTTTTGTTTCTACAGTGCTTTTTACACCCTAACAAAGTTTTATATTAATAGAAAATTGAATTATTTTAAGTTTAAGACAATATATAGGTTTAGAAGGAAGATATTAGACAACCGATTATTGTTTTAAATCAAAATTGAGAGGCTCCAAAAATGGCTCAAGCAGCTAAAACAAAACCACAAACAGATTATTCTGCTTTAGGTTTAAAATGTGGTCTTGAATTACATCAACAATTAGAAACAGGTCGAAAACTTTTCTGTCACTGTAAAACTGATCTGCGTTTAGATGAACCACAAGTAACGATTACCAGATATATGCGCCCAACTTTATCAGAACTAGGTGAGTACGACAAAGCTGCACTAATGGAATTCAAGAAACGAAAGAAAATCGTCTATGAAATACATGACTCAGTTTGTAGTTATGAAATAGATGAAACTCCACCTTTTGATCCGGATCCAAATGCTATTGATTTAGCAATAACTATTGCCCGTTTATTGCAAATGGATATTCTTGATGAATTACATGTAAATAGAAAACAATATTTGGATGGATCAATTCCTACAGGTTTTCAAAGATCTATGATTGTTGGTATGGGTGGAAAGATAAAAGCTGCCGGAAGAGTAGTTAATTTGGATATGCTAGCGATTGAGGAAGATTCATGCAGGGAGATTTCAAATATCGGGCGTACAATTACTTGGAGAGTAGATCGTTTAGGTATTCCACTCGTTGAAATAGTAACTAAAACAATTGCTATTAGTGATCCAAATGAAATCAAATTAATTGCCGAGGGGATTGGCCGTATACTTCGAGCTACTGGAAAAGTAAAACGAGGAATTGGAACAATTCGGCAGGATTTGAATATAAGTATAGAACAAGGTGCTAGGATCGAAATAAAGGGTGTACAAGTCTTAGATATGTTGCCAGAATATGTCAAACAAGAAGTTGACAGACAACTTACTTTGCTAGAGATTAAGGAACTTTTAGAAAAGAAGAAATTGACTTCAGAGACTTACATTGCTGAGTTTAAAGATTGTAAAGATGTTTTCGCAAAAACAACTTCAAAATTGCTGAAAGAAGCAATAAAAGAGAAGCTACATATTGTGGGAGTTAAATTGCCAGGTATGAAAGGGATCCTAAGTAAAAAAATCCAATCTGAGAAAACATTTGGTAAAGAACTAGCTGAAAGAGTTCAAGTCATTACGGGATTAGGTGGAATTTTACATACTGATGAGCTCCTAAACTATGGAGTTAAAGAGGAAGAAATTGCGAGTTTATGTAAATTCTTCAATTGCAAAAGTACTGATGCAGTAGCTCTCGTAATAGGAAAGAAAGAAGATACCATTTCTGCATTATCTGAAATAATAATTCGAGTAAAAGAGATTTTTGCTGGAGTGCCAGAAGAAACAAGACACGCAAATGATGATGGAACAACGAGCTTCAGACGATACCTCGGTGGTGCGGGAAGAATGTACCCCGATACAGATTCTTATCCAATAGTTATAACCGATGCTAGAATTAAACGCATTGAAGAAGAATTGCCGGAATTACCTGATAAAAAAGAAGAACGGTATATTAAAACTCTAAACTTGCCTGAGGATATCGCTAAAGAAATGGCTATCTCAACAAGAGCAGATTTATTTGATGATCTCGTAAAAAATGGCATTGATCCAATGCTGGTGGCTGTTACTCTCGAGCAAACTATGAAGGCTCTAGCAAGAGATAATGTGCCAATTGAGAACCTAACTGACAAAAAAATAAAAGATATTTTTGATTTACTGAAAAATAAGAAAATAGCAAAAGAAGCTATAGACCCTTTATTAAAACACTGTGCTGAAAAACCAAGGGATAAAATAGAAACAGCATTGGAGCTTTTAAAATTAGAACTTGTTTCAGAAGAGCAACTAGACCAAATTATTGATAGAATTATCAATGAGAATCTAGATTTCATAAAAGATAATGGACAACGAGCTCTTGGAAAAATAATGGGTCATGTGATGGAGCAAGTTAGAGGAAAAATTGATGGCAAGTTAGTTAATGACGTATTAAACAAAAAATTCAATGCAAAACTAGCAGAATTAGGATTGGAAACTTGATCTAAATTACTTGGATAATGCTTTTACATCAATTGCCATTTTGATGACTCTGCCATACCCCTCATCCACTTCCTCTAGAATTTCCCGAACAATCATATCATTTACTTTGTCTCGAATAATCCTTCGAGAAGCAGTGCCCCTTTCCATTCTAACACCAGCTGTAAGTTGTGAGATATTCTTAGGTCCTTCTCGAGTTAAAACATCAACAATTAGACGTTCTATGGCATCTAAATTAACATCCGGACGAAGGCGCATCAACCATTTAGATGGAGAAAAAATCGTTGCTACATTAGTTACTTCTTGAAAAGTCCTCAAGATGGCCAAAGTCATATTCAAGGAACCTGTAGCATCTTTAATGTCTGGACTTAATTTCTCTATTTTGCTCTCTAAGTCTGCGATTCTTTGAATGGTCTGATCTAGTTTGTCGTTAAGAAGATCCATAGAATTTAGATTAATGGTATCCTTAGATTTCTCTGGTGCCTTCTTCTTCTTTTCAGCTGCCATTCTAAACCCTCGAGATGATTTCTTAATCGTCTCTAACTAATTCTTCTTACATTTTTCTATACTTTACTTACACATTCCTATATATAAGTCTTCTAATAAATCCATGATGAGAAGATAAGAACAACGATGCAATGGTAAACAACACTAAACAACAGTGTAAGAACCATGGTTATTCTTACTTTCTACTTCAGGTATATTTTCAGTTTCTTCTTCTTTGTCTTTTTTGGATCCTCTAGCTATTTTGCTAATTCTGTAAATTCCTTTAATGCTACCATACCCAGCTAGAAATGATTGGTATTTTTTAGCATAAATTTTTGCCTTATTTCTAGGCATGCCATTTCGAATCATCTTTCTTTTTACTTTATTCTTAATATGTACTCTTCTCATGGCTGATATGGTCATAAATGGGAAAAATACAAAAAATAAGTACAGAAGTAACAGGTTGAATTCTAAACAACCCCAGAACATAATCCGAATTACTTGACCAAAAGTACTCATTTTGTTTAACACTGCCTACATTCAAACTTAATTTGAGTCTTCTTAGATTATTATGAGCAAAAATAGGAAATAAGAGGATTAATCCTCTTCTCCTTTTCTGTCTTTGAATTTATTCTCCATTGCTTTTCCTAAGATGTCCATAGAATTTGCATATTTCATTGTTAACTTTTCTACCATTTCTTGAGGCAAGCCTTGCTCTGTAAGAGTTTTGTAGATTGTAGCAATGCCTTTTGCGTATTGCTCTGCTGTTTCTGCATTATATAGGGAAGCAAATAAGTTCTTAATCAAATCTGGAACTTCTTGATTAATAACTCCGAAAAGCTCTCTGAGATCCTCTACTGGGATTTCGTCGCCTTTTTTCTCGATTTTTATTTCTTTATCCATTTTTTGATCACCCAATTATATTGTGTTTCTAATTATACTATTAGGTGGTCACTTTATATTATCAATCTGGGAAAATGTGACCATTTAGTTTTGTGCTAAATAGTCAAAGTTGTACTCATCCAAAAATCTTTTGAAAACAAAGAACTGTAGTTAATAATTGTTATATTGATCCTAACAGAGGAGATTCAGAATGGCAGTCCCATTATATCAAATGATACCAAGTATTTTAGCAATTAGCTTTTGTTTAGTGATTTTAATTTTACTAGGATTGAATTATTTACTCAATAGATTTGTTCCTACAATATACTTAATTTTATTCTTCACTGGAATGCTCCTATGGGCAGGAACAAAATTAGGTAGTATATTCTTACCTGAAACAATGAATGAAAATTATGTTCTGATCTATAAAATGAGTTCATTAACAATTTTAATTGTATCTTTGCTAATAATATCGTATTTTAGAGAATTGCTGGTCAAGGATTCTTTATCTCAACAATCAATTTTCACTTCATTCCTTGCAGGAGTTACTCTCACTGCATTATGGTTGGGTCCATTTGTTAAACCACAACATGCAATATTTGGAGATTGGTTAGGTCCTTTCGTTACTGTTAATTATGATGCTATAAGTGGATGGAATACTGATTACTCACTTGGATTTCTTGGAATTCTCCTACTCTTTCTACTTGTTGTTTATTTGTTCATGTTTGTATTATTTTTCAAAGGTCTACGAAGAGCAACCATAAAGAAACAGAAACGACAAATTGGATTAATTATTACTGGTTTAGCAATCGCTGCTCTAGGAGGAACAGCATTAAATTATCTTCTAAATTTATTTGAAGCGTTCAAATCCCTAGGAGATTTAGATATAATATTTGTAGTGATCGGGTTTGCGATTGTAGCGAGTGCCTACTTGCGTTCACCAATTCAGATCTATTTTGCTCCAGTTTCCGCTTACAGATTATTAGTCATGAACAATCATGGCATTCCTTTATTAACTCATGATTTCTGTGAATTTGGTGAAAAAGCACTCATCATGGACTCTTCATTAATTAGCGGTGCATTATCAGGAGTCATCAGCATTCTAAAAGAGACTTTAAATAGTGAATCCACTCCAACAGTTATTCACTTGGATGATAGGACTTTGCTTATTGAAAAAACAGATTCAGCTCTTTATGCACTAATTACTGATTCAGACTCCATGGTCCTTCGTTCTGCGTTAAAGGATTTTGGAAAAGAGTTTGAAAAAGCGTTTAAGGAAACCCTCAAAGATTGGAAAGGGATGACAGATGTTTTCAAAGATGCTTATACTTTGATAACAGAGGATTTCTCATTTGTGATTACAGGTGAAGTAAAACAAGAAGAAGAAGATGAAGTTGCAATAATTGAGGATGGCTTTAGAGAAGAAGTTGATAAAGAGGTAATCGAAGACATCACAGAAGAAATCATTGACCTTGAGCCTGAGGAAGCAATCGAAAAACCAGAGGAAGATGCAGTCGAAGAAAAAACTGAAGAGGATGATCTCACAGTAGAGGAAATCATTGAAGACATTGATGAAGCATTAGAAGAGACTGAAGAAGACGAAAATTATACAGATGAGACATTCTAACTCTCATCCGATTCTTTTTTTCAAAGAAATTCACTAAATATGTAGTAAAATATATATTGGGATTCCACAAGCAAGAGACTAACAAGAATTCAATATAAATCAATAAAGGAAATTGATTTGCAATCTATCCAAAAGATTTATAGAATGAAAACTCACGTCGAGTCCTACAGATTACTATTATAGAATTCGTTCGAAATAAAAAAAACTAGAGGTATTTGTAATTGTCACTAAAATTCGATGATTTCAAGCATTTAGTCCGAATTACTGGGACAGATATTAGAGGAGACAAGCAAGTAGCTAATGGCTTAACTCAAATTCGCGGGATTGGTCCTAGAATGGCGGATATTGTCTTGAAAAAAGCTGGAATACCAAAAGACCTCTTTATCGGCTTACTTTCTGATAAACAGGTAAAAGCCATAGATGAAGTCATTAAAGATCCAATAAAACACGGTATTCCTAAATGGTTTGTTAATCACGTTAAAGATAGAGTCTCTGGCAAAGACATTCATTTAGTTCATTCTAACTTAGCTTTATATGAAAGAAATGATGTTGATCGCTTAAAGAAATTAAGAACATATAGAGGTGTAAAACACGCTGTCGGTCACAAAGTTAGAGGTCAAAGAACCAAAAGCACCGGTAGAGGTGGAAGATCCCTTGGGGTATCTAGGAAGAAAATCTAAAGGTGAAAAATGAATGGGCGATCCAAGGAAAATTAGAAAGAAATACAAGACACCTCGTCAACCTTTTGATAGGTTACGTATTGATCACGATATAAAAATCGTAGGAAAATATGGTTTAAGAAACAAGAAAGCAGTCTGGAAGCATTCTACAATGCTAAGAAATTTTAGAGGGAATGCTCGAAAACTCTTAAGTCTTGATGATGAAGATCGAAAAGTCGGAGAACAGGAATTATTAGGTAGATTGCAACGCATGGGTTTGGTTTCGAAGAAAGCAACCCTTGATGATGTTTTAAGTTTACAGATAGAAAACATTCTTGAAAGAAGATTACAAACATTGGTTTTCAAAAAAGGTTTAGCAACGACTCCCCATCATTCACGACAAATGATTGTTCATGGTCATATTCAAATTGGTGAACGAATAGCAAAATCACCAAGTTATCTTGTCTCTCCAGCAGAGGAAAGTTTACTAAACTTTCTGCCAACTTCTCCATTTCGAAAATCAAGTCATAAATCTCTGCCAGCAAACGTTTTCAAAGGCAAAAAGTCTGCTGTTGAAAGAAGAGGTGACAGAAGACGTGGTCCACCCTCAAGAGGAGGACCAAAGAGAAGAGGAGCTCCTCCACCAAAGAAAGAAGCTCCGAAACCCGCACCAAAAGCGGAAGAAGCTCCTTTGCTTAAGGTAGACAAAAAGGCGGAAGAAATCAAAGAAATCGCTGAAAAAGCAGAGAAAGTTGTTCCTAAAAAATTGAAAGACGAATTGTAAGGTGAGAAAGATGAGTGCAACTAGAGATCCCAAAAAGAGAAGATTACACCGAACAGGAATTGTTCACATATACTCTTCATATAATGACACAATCATCACTGTAACTGATGCAACTGGTAGTGAAACAATTGCCAAACGATCAGGCGGAATGTATGTAAAGAGTGACAGATTTGAATCATCACCTTATGCAGCAATGAGAGCAGCTTATGATGCTGCAACAGCCGCAAAAGATCGAGGAATTACAAAAATAGACATAGCAGTGCGAGCTCCCGGTGGAAATGGACCAAGAACTCCTGGACCCGGTGCTCAAGCAGCAATAAGAGCATTAGCTCGTTCTGGTTTACGAATAGGTAGAATCGAAGAAGTAACACCTGTAGCACACGATGGCACCAGAAGAGCCGGTGGAAGAAGAGGAAGACGTGTTTAGAACTTTTGGAGAACTGAAGAATGAGTGACAAAGCTTACAGTATGCCATCATGTTCCGGTTGTCTTAGAAAGATAACACCAGATGATGTTGGGTCAGTAAAATTCAGATGTCCAAGTTGTGGCGACGTAGTTCATGTACGATGCTCTTTTTGTAGAAAAAAAGAAATCAATTATACATGCCCAGCATGCAATTTTATTGGACCATAAAAAACAGAGAGAAATTTATCTCTCCACTTTTATCTTTTTAAGTCAAGTAAATGAAATTAGAGCTCCTTTAATCGCCGCATTACCTCATCGATTTGATCAAGAGATATAGATCCAAAACTAGCTCTGAGATGACCTTCACCAGAGGGACCAAATTCTGTTCCAGGAACAAGAACAATTTTTTGTTTTTCAAAGATTTCCTCACTTAATTCATTAGAGGTTGTATAATCTTTATGAAAAGTGACTCTTGGGAAAGCGTAGAAACTTCCTTCTGGTTTCCGACAACTAATACCATTTACACTATTGAATCCTTTCACAATCTTAATCATTCGTTCTTTCAAAGTATCTCTTAACTTCTTTGTAAATTCATCAAACTCGGATGTGTTAATAAAATCTCCAATTGCATTTTGTTGAGCAGATGGTGCATTCGCAACAACAAAACTATGCATTTTGATCATCTGGGTTATCATTTCTTTTGGACCAGCAGCGTATCCTATACGCCATCCTGGAACACAAAGTGTTTTTGAAAAGCTGTTTAGTAATAGCGTTCTCTCATATGCTCCATCTAAATTCGAAACTCGTATATGATTGTCATCAGTGAAAATACATTTCTCATAAACTTCATCAGTTAAAATAATCAAATCATTATCAACAGCTAAATCAACTATTGGCTTCAACTCAGCAGCAGTCATAATTTCTCCAGTAGGGTTAGAGGGGAAATTCAAAATAATTACTTTGGATCGATCAGAAATGTATTCTTGAAGATTAGAAGTATCAATTTTTAATTCCTTAGTAGGCTTCATCCAAACAGGAATTCCACCAGCGAGAGATGTTTGACGTGGATAAGTGAGAAAAGAAGGATCAGGGATTAACACTTCATCCCCAGGGTCAACAAAAGCCATTAGTGCACAATAAAGCGCTTCACATCCACTAGCTGTTGCAAGGACTTGGGTGTTTGGATCATAATCAAGATTATAATCTCGTTTGTTTTGTTCTGCAACTCCCTCTCTAAAAATCTTAGTCCCAGGGGTTGGGGAATAATAATTATCCCCGCCTTCAATTAAACGAACAACGGAATCAACAAGACCTTTAGGCGTAGAAATATTTGGTTGTCCAATACCTAATGATATAACTCCTGGTATTCCTTGTGCACGTGAGAAAAGCTTTCTAATACCAGATGGGGCAATTTTATTTAATCTTTCAGCATTCTTCATTTTAGTCATAATATATCAACTACCTCGCAACAAACAGTATAACACTAACGATGTGGACTTCGCGCTAAAAAAGTGTTTTGACTGGAAATTGTTTCTTGTTTTTATACCAACAAAATAAAAGTACTACCAATGAATTTTAAAACTCAAATAATTCAAGGGGAGATTGTTGAGAAAAACTATAGGTAATCAAAATGAAAATATTTACTTTCCAAACAAAAGACGGACAAAATCGAATTGGAACTTTCTGGAATGAAAGTGAAATAATAGATATTGTCAATGCTGGGGAACGTTTACCTAAGCCAAGATTTGAAACTATTAAGGATCTGAAAGAATTCATTGAAATTGGAGATAAAGGAATTAAGAAACTTAAACAAATGATAGAACAACTTAAGGAACTTGAAACCAATGATTCAGAAATTTTCAACAGCATACGTTCAGCTGCATTTTATCCACTTAAGGACATAAAATTCCAAGCACCAATTTCAAATCCACAAAAAATCATCTGCTTAGGAAGAAATTTCCTTGATCATGCAAAAGAAGGTGGAGCTGCAGTACCCAAGAATCCGATGATTTGGGGTAAATTCAATTCAGCAATAATTGGTCATCAAGATAATATTGTGATTCCCAAAATCTCAGAAAAACCTGATGTAGAAATTGAGTTTGTTGTTGTAATTGGAAAGAAAGGAAAACATATTCCGGAAGATAAGGCTCTCGAGTATGTTTTTGGTTATACAATAGGCAATGATGTTACAGCAAGAGACTATCAATATGAGGATAAACAATTCACTCGAGCGAAAACAATGGATACCTTTGCACCAATGGGTCCTTGGATTGTTTTGCCTGATGAAATAAAAAATCCACAAGAATTAGAACTTGAGCTAAAAGTAAATGGTAATACTTGGCAAAAGTCAAACACAAAACATATGATTTTCTCGGTAGCTTACACAATTTCCTATTTATCAAAATCATTTACATTCGAACCAGGAGATATAATATTTACTGGAACGCCTTCAGGAGTGGGGCATTACCAAAAACCTCCTCAATATTTGAAAGAAGGAGATATTGTTACTTTAGAAATTGAAAAAGTAGGGATTTTAGAAAATCCCGTTGTTAAAGAGAAATAGTTGTAACTATTTTTCTTTTGTTTTTTTATCAATAACCTATAGCACTGCCATCTCTTCTTGGATCCGAACCACCAAACAACACATCGTTTTCATAATCGATAGTAATTGCTTGGCCACCACCGAAGAATTCTCCGACATCTGAGCGTATTTTATGTCCTTTGAACAGTAATTCTGTTCTTGCCTTCAAATCGATGCCTTGTTCTAAAGCAATAAAATTATCGTCATAATGTCTGAATCTTGGAGCTTCAATTGCTTGTTGAACATTCATTCCAAAATCAGCTAGGTTGAGAAATACTTGGATTTGTCCTTGTGGTTGCATATCTCCACCCATTACTCCAAAATTTAATACTGGCAAGTTCTCTTGAAATGCCATGCCTGGAATAATAGTTTGGAAAGGTCTTTTTCTAGCTTCAAGTGAGTTCAGATGTTTTCTATCCAAAGAGAAGAGACTTCCTCTGTTTTGTAAGCATATACCTGTTCCATCTACAACTAATCCAGAACCGAATCCCATATAGAGACTATTTATGAACGAAACAACATTTCTGTCTTTATCTACAACAGATAAATATACAGTATCACCATGTGACCAATCCAACCCAGGGGAGACATTAGCTGCTGCTTTGTTTAAATCAATTCGATTTTGTTGTTTACTGGAATAATCATCAGATAGTAATTCTTCTAACGGTAATTTGTTAAACTCAGGATCAGCTGCAAATGTTCTTAGATCTGCCCAAGCAAGTTTTTTGGCTTCAATAAGCAAGTGAAGATATTGTGAAGAATTATGAATCATAGATTCCATATCAAAACCTTTTGCGATATTTAATCCAAGTAGTGTAGCAATACCTTGACTATTGGGTGGGCATTGAAAAATTTCATAATCCTTATATTTGCTACTTATTGGTTCATCCCATTTAGCTTCAAAAGCAGCAAAGTCTTCGAGGGTAAAGAACCCATTGTTTTTTTCTGAGAATTCAACGATTTTTTTAGCGATAGAGCCTTTGTAAAACTCTTCAGCTCCGCCCTTAGCAATTAATTTGAACGTTTTGGCTATATCCTTCGAATAAAAAGTTTCTCCTACTCGAGGTGCAACTCCTTTAGGTAAATAATTCTTAGCTGTTGCTGGATGACTTCGTAATTTTTCCTCAGCTCGATGCCAAGAAAAGCCTACAAGTTCACTAACAGGAAAACCCTTATCTGCATAATAAATAGCGGGTTCTAATACTTCCTTGAAACTCATAGTTCCGAATCTTTCAAGAGCTTTCTCAAATCCACTAACAGCACCAGGTACACTAACAGCTTCAATGCCTAGGGTGGGTATTTTATCCATTCCCTTCTTCTCAAAGTAATCAATGGATAAGTTCTTTGGAGACCAACCACTAGCATTTAGTGAATGGAGCTTCTCATCCTTTTTACTATAAATTAATGCAAACGCATCTCCGCCAATCCCTGTGCTCATAGGCTCTACAACATTAAGTGTTGCAGCTACTGCAACCGCAGCGTCTATTGCATTACCTCCCTTCTTTAAAATATCAATACCTGCTTGAACTGCTAAAGGTTGACTAGATGCAACCATACCATTTTTACTTACAATCATTGAACGATGTGAAGACCTTATTTCGTACATTTCCAAACCACAATCGATTTTAGTCGCTTAATTTTTATAAATTGTGGTGAAGATAGTATAGTTTATGATAATTGGTGTAGATGTAGTATTTATTCATGTGAAAAATCCGGAAGACATGGCTAAATGGTACCAAGAAAAGCTGGGATTAAAAATCGACCATAAAACACCCGATTTGGGTTGGCAGGAATTCTCGCTAGAAAATGAACGCCCCAAAACCAGATTTGCTCTCGATTACGGTGGACCAAACCCATCCCAAGTAGAACAACAATCAATTGTAATATCATTTAAAGTAGCTAATATTAAAACTGCAGTCGAAGAATTAGAAAAGAATGGCGTTGAATTCTACGGAGAAGATAAAATATTTGATGTTGGACCTGCATTGGTTGCTACCTTCAAAGATCCAGAAGGGAATTTCTTACAATTGTCTCAAAGAAAAAAATAAAGAAGAAAAAAAACTCTAGCGTTTCTTCTTAGTTTCAGCTAGCATTTTTTCTACTGCTTCAAGTGTTTCTGGTTTCTTCTCAAAGTACTTGTGAACTGGTTCGAGGATCTTTCCAAGTCCTTGAGCTACAGCATTTTTCAAATCGAGTGGATGTAGTTTACCAGCAACATAATCTTTCTCAAGATCACCATATTTGATATATTCAAGATCGCCACCGAATTTTTCGGGACGACTAATATTTAGTGTTGCTTTATCTCGAGCAAAAATAACGTATTTAGCAATTTCAATTATAGGGTTACCATCAACTTCTTTTGCTGGGCAATAGGCTTTCTTAAATTTGCGTAATAAATCCTCTTGAGTATCATGTATGAAGACACAAGTTTCTGGTTTGGATTTACTCATCTTTGCTTCAATCTTAACTAAATCTGGATCAGCATCGGAATCCATTTTTGACCCTATGCCAGTTAAACCAGTGATTAAGGGAGTATGAAGTGTTATTGGTTTGTGTTTACCTAGTTTAGGAGCAACATCTCTAGTAATCATATGGGCTTTTCTTTGATCCATACCAGCATATGCAATATCAATATCCATGTAGAAGATATCAGCAGCTTGCATTGCAGGATAATATAACCAAGCACTCTCCATATCTTGAGTGTCCATTGTTCGACCCATAATAGGTAAGGCTCGTAGAACTCTGTTGAGAGAAGTGCCTTTTGCGACCTTGATAACAGTTGCCCAGTAATCTGCATTATCCACTAATTCATTTGACCAGCGAAATGTTACTTTATCTTCTGTTAAGCCAAGCGCTTTGTAGCCCTCAATGAAATACTCACCGGAAATTCGGATTTTCTCCAAATCGCCATCTAGTTTATTATTAAGCCAACTATGCCAGTCAGCGAGAAAAATGGTCATATGTACACCTGCATCAACTAAATCATGCATTTTCATAGCGCAAAGCAAACCATTTCCTATGTGCAGTTTCCCGCTTAACTCGAAACCAATGTAAGCATTTGGTTTCTTTTTCCGTTTGAAGAGAGGTTCGATCTCTTCTGTTCTGATCACTTCTTCTGCATTTCTCGTGATCACTCGTATTTTTTCTTCCATTTTCATTATTTGTAGCTCCTCAATTATACAGTTCTAATATGCCACAAAACTAAAGGCAACTAGACTTGTTCTAGCAGGGGTACAAACACAATAAAGAATCAATGAATGTTTGCACCCTATATATAAGGGTAGGAATAATTCAAGTTTTTTTTGCCTCTAGAAAAAAACTGAATCCAAGGTTTAAAAAAAGTATCGGTTATCTAGACAATATAAAAATGAAAATCTCCAAAGCATTTGCCTGGAATTGGAATAATTTTTAGTGTGTTTTAATTGTTCCAGGGATAATTGTAAGCATTGCTTTTATCATCAATTTGAAATACGAATTGGTAGAATCTTTTCTTTAAAGGCAAAGCGAATGAGTAGAACATTTATTGTTAGAAAAATAAATTCCAATATACCAATTACAAGAAAGGTTAATCCAAAACCATGATTCATTAATAAACCAGCTATAGCGGGTCCAATTGCTATTCCGACATTTCCGAAAAGGGTGAATACACCCATTCCTACGCCATGTTTCTTTGAATTATCTATAGTATCACCAATTAATGCTAATGTTGGGGGTGCTGTTACACCTGATAAGATTCCCAAAAGCACTAAGAATATTAACAAAATACTATATGTTGATTTTCCAAAATATCCTAACAAACTTAAAATAATACCATAACAACAGCTTCCGATTATTATAGGTGTATATCGACCAATTTTATCTGAAAGACGTCCAAAGGGGTATTGCAATAATATAAATGGTAGAGCAAAGATTCCAAATGCTATACCTCTATATTTTGCATCGAGACCTAGCCCTCCCTCATTAACATCTTGACCTATAATTAATGGCAAAGCAAAAATAATGATTCCCATATGTAAACGATCAATAAAATTAAACAAACTAGGGATAATTATTTTTGGCTTATCTCTAATAATTGACAAACTTTCTTTCAGAGAAAATCTTTCTTTTAATGCAGTTGGTTCTTTGAGAAAAAGAGTTAGTAGTAATACAATTGCCATTAGACCAGAAGCAACATAATATGGGACAAATACACCTACTTCTGCTATAAAACCACCAAGTATTGGTCCTAACCCCATACCGATTCCTAAGAATGCACCGTAAATACCCATATTTCTTCCACGATTATTCGGTGTTGATAAATCCAAAATAATAGTAATTAGCATTTGCCAAACCATAATAGAAAAACAACCCTGAATAAATCTGAGGAATAATAAGAGGAAATAATTTAACGTTAAAGTCATAAAAATAAAAAATATTGAAGAACCAATACTACCAATTATTACGAATAGCTTTCTTTTTGCAAATTTATCAGATAATACCCCAATTACTAGACCAGCTACAAAATAAGCAACATAAACCATTGTATCGAATAACGAAAGCTTGAAAGAACTAATATCGACAAATCGATCCAAAATAAATTCTTGTTCGTTTGAATGGAGAATTGCTGTTGATGCTACGGCTAATAATGTTATAATTCCTAGGAAAATTACGTACAGATTTGGATATTTAGTTGGAATTAAAGAATCATCCACTCTATCATCTCTAATTTCTTTCTGAAATTCTACAGGTTCTAATTTTCCCACTTAAAATCCCCATAAATGTGGTTTATTTTTTGTTCTAATTTTTCCCAAATGTTCAAACAATTCTATATTACTTAAGATATCAGATTTTTAGAGTATTATTTTTTTTGGTTATTATTTAATCTATTTTGAATAAAATAGTTGAAAAGCTGAAAACAAAGGATTATTCTCAACTTTTTATACAATAAATCAACCCTAATTATTAATTTCGTTCAAAAAAGAACTCTCCGCTTTCTCTTTGTTCACGATCTAACTTACTTCCACCTTTATTGATTCTAGCTCTGCCAGTTTCAGCATCGCGCCTAAAAGTAATATTCAGTGTTTTTAGAAAATGATTCATACCATCCCTTTTTCCCATTGGACCTATTGTATATCCTTTCTTTCCAGGTTCCCCTAAAAACAACATTATTCGATCCCCAAGAATATCTGCTATTTGCATATCGTGTTCAATTGCAATCACAGAAGCATTGTAAAGACTAGCTGCATTACGAATTATTCTAGCAACTTTAATTCGTTCTTCTACATCTAGAAATGCTGCGGGTTCATCTATTAGGTATAGATCTGCTCTTTTTGTAAGACATGCACCAACATAGACTCTTTGTAATTCCCCACCACTAAGATCGGTAACTCGTTTATCAAAAAGATGTTCAATACCAAGTGGTTGGTAAAAAGTTTGTTTGAGAATTTGTTCGCCTGTATATCTTCCTGAAAAATTTGTGATAAATTCGTTTACTGTTCCTTTGTAATCTCGAGTTATAAATTGTGGTTTATATGATACTGTTGCCATAACATCTGCTGAACCTCTGTCAGGTGTTAGAACCCCTGCAAGCATTTTTACGAAAGTAGTTTTACCAATTCCATTTTCACCAATGATTACCAGAGTTTCCCCCTTATGGACTTGTCCTGGTGAAACCTTTAATTTAAATTTATCAAACTTTTTCCACAACGTTGTGAATTTAACGTAAATTGGTATTGTATCCCATTTTCTTTCTTTTACAACACGTAGGAAAGTAATAGCTTTACTTCTAAAAGTAATATTCTCTTCTTTCAGATGACCTGTAAGATATGCATTTATTCCTCCCTTGACACCTTTAACTCCAGAAACAACTCCAAAAGCATGAGGTGTTCCCCAAAGGGCTTGGATTTGATCACTCAAATAATCAAGAATTGTAATATCATGCTCGACAACAAGAACAGTTTTGTCTTGCTTGGCAAGTCCATGGAAAAGCTTCGCTAATTTTAATCGTTGTTTTATATCCAAAAAATTTCCCGGTTCATCAATTAAATAGACATTAGCATCTTTACTTAAGGCAACAGCAATAGCAAATCTTTGCCTTTCTCCACCTGATAATTGATTAAATTTCTTTTCAAGAAAACTTTCTAATTGTAAATCTTTTACCAGTTGCTTAACTTGTTCTAGTTCATCCTCTTTTTCTAGAACTCCTTGAATTGTCTTTTCTTCGTGTAAGTATTTTGAAAGAACTTGTTCTTTGTATGAAATTTTTATCCGGTTATTGTTTAGTGATCTAAAATATGCTTTTTGAACAGAAAGCTGCAAATTTGATAAAACATAATTTAAATCTAAATTTTCTAGTTGGTAGTGTCCACCGTTTGGAATCAATTTACCTGATAGAATTTCCAATACAGTCGTTTTACCAATACCATTCGCACCAATTAAACCTGTAACCTTACCTTTAACAAGAAACGGTAAACCATACAAACGAAAGGAGTTTTCATCAAATTGATGGATTGGTTTTTCTTTCAATTCAACTGGTAAACCAACCATCGAAATTGCGTGTGTAGGACATACATTCACACAGATTCCACAAGCGATACACTTCTTACTATTTATCCTTGCTTTTTTCGTTACTTTATCTGGATAAACAACTTTTGTCTTCTTATTCAATGGGCATATCTTTATGCAAGCATGTCCACAAGTAGCAGGTTGGCAACGATCTAGATTCACTATTGGAATCCTAGTTTTTGTTGATCGTTTGCTGGGTGTACTCTTGGACATTTGAATTACCTTGCTTTCTTCGTTAATTTCTGACAATTAAGTTCTTGTATTTATCTCATCAAAAGATGAGATTGACATTAAATATTAAAATGTATTAAGTGTATTTTATTTTATGTTCTCTTTACGTTTAGCAACCAAAGATGATATTCCACAACTAGCTGAATTAAGAATTGAATTCATAAAAGAAGTTCGACTAGAATACCCTAAGAATAGAATAGATGAATATCGAGAGGTTATGATTAACTATCTTGAGAAGGAAATGTCATCTGGAAATTTTGTTGCCTGGTTAGCTATAGCAAATAACGAGATTATTGCCACTAGTGGATTAATTACTATTCAGAGAGTACCTCAATTTTGGAATATTAGCGGAAAAGAAGCTTATATCATGAATATGTATACTAAACATGAATGGAGAAATAAGGGGATTGGTACTGCGATTTTAGATAAGCTATTAGATGAAGCAAAAAGTCGTAACATAATTGCTGTTAAATTATATGCTACTCCGTTGGGCAAACCTCTCTATGAAAAACGAGGATTCAAATTGGGTAATCCTGAAATGTATCTATATTTAGAATAAATAAGAAAAAAAGAGAGGAATGGTTTCAGTTTTTCGGAAACCATGGAATAATCTTTGAAACGCGTTTGACATAATCAGCATATTCAGGTCTTTTAGCAAGTTGTTTCTTTTCAATCATCGGTATACTTACAACCATGAATAAAACAATCATAGCAACAAAACCAACAATTGTCCACCACCAGGTGTAATCAGCTGCTAAGGCGAAGAAAAATAATCCTAACCAGAAACTGATTTCAGCAAAGTAATTTGGGTGTCTTGATGTTGCCCATAATCCAACATCCATAACTGCGTTTGATTTTTGATTCACTTTACAGAAAATTTTCATTTGTTCATCTGCAATGAATTCGTACCATGTTGCACCAATGGTTATGATTATAGCAATTACATCTGCCCAATTGAACGCTTTTGTACTAATAGCTATAGCAGGATACATTGCTACACAACCGAGGAATACAATTAATGTAGGCATCATTTCTAAACCTGTAAAAGCAATACCCCAAAACAGTTTAGGCTGTTCTTTTCGGAATTTAACATAACGCCAATCTTCATGACGTAATCCTTTCCAACCTCTAATCCAATTAAGAGTTAATCTTACACCCCAGAAAGAAACACAACTTACGACTATTATTTGTCGCATTAGTTGAGGTCCATTTGCTGGGTTAATCAACATCCAGTATACAGCAATAAAAATTGGTTGAACACTCCAATATGGATCATAAAAACTGACATTATTGAAAATAACGCTAAAAATGAACACAACAATTGTCGCACCAACATCAGCGACAAGTGTTATCCATAAAGTATGCCAACCTAATTTTGTTAAACCAAAACCAATACCAAATGCAGCTCCAAAAGCAATTGCATAAACAATAATTACTAGAGCTAAAGATCCGATAAATTTGCTAAAAGAATACTCTGTCTTATCTTCGATAGCTAATACTTCTGTCATTTCTGACTAATTTCTCCTGTTGATAGTTGTCATTTATAGTAATAGATTCTAATGATTCTCTCAGTAATAACTTATGGAAATTAAAAAGTTTTTCTGGTTAAAGAGATTTAGAAGTAATTACTTAAATAAAGAGTAGCTTGTAAACAGTTGAAAACCAATGAAAACTAAATACTCGAGTAACTGGTCTGTCCCAGCTCACATTACTGGTTTATTTCAAATAGTAGAAAATGATGATCCACTAAAAATGGGCTCTCGAGGTGCTGGTTTTTCTATAAGTAAACGTGTTGTTACAAGAATTTCTCTTAAAGAAATCAATGATGAAATTCATGAAGTATATTTTAATGATCAAAAAATAGACGGAGTAGTTAGTTTAGAAGTTGCAAAGAGTTTCACAGATCAAATCAAGGATTCAGTTTTAATTATTCAACACAAAAGTCCATTGCCAATACAGGCTGGCTTTGGAACAAGTGGTGCAGGAGCTCTTGGCACTGTTTTCGCATTAAACGAAATCTTTGATACAAAGAAATCTAAAGAGGAATTAGGGCAGATAGCTCATAAAGCAGAAGTAGTATGTCGAACAGGTCTTGGTGATGTTATTTCACAACTACAAGGAGGAGCAGAAATAAGATTAGAACCCGGAGCTCCAGGAGTGGGGGTAATCAAAGAATTTCCTTGGCCAATTGAAGAATTAATCCTTGTAGCCTCTATTGGGACAATGTCTACAAAGGATATTATTACTAGTCCTAAAATGATTGAAAAAATAAACAATTATTCAAATCAATTACTTCATGAATTAAATGAGAAACCTACATTGGATGAATTTTTGCGAGTTAGCTTTGAATTTGCGGATAAAACGGGATTAATGTCTGAAAAGCTAAAGAAATTAATAACCTATCTAAGGAAAGATGAATACTCAGCAAGTATGGTTATGTTAGGAGATTCATTATTCGTTGTTGGAGATATTTATGATTTAGAAGAATGCAGTAATATTATAGATAATTACGACCCAAATGCTAAAATTTGGTTAGATTCCTTATCAAATTTAGGTCCAATCGTTTTGGGTAAAAAAATATTTGACTAATAATAATGGGGTAATTCCATGTCAGAGATACCACCCGATCATCCTCGCTATCTTTCATTGAAGGAACGACATGAAATCATTGAGGGGATGCATCAAAAAATTGTTGCAGAAGCAGGTTTAATTGCTCATGGTAGAGGAGAAGCTTTTGATTATCTTTTAGGAGAGAAAACTCCTGATTATGCTTTGATCCAAGAAGAAGCTGCAGTAGCTACTTTGCTTCTAGCTAAACACCCAGTTATCTCCATAAATGGGAATGTAGCTATTATATGTCCAGATGAATTGGTTGCACTCGCTGAAAAAACCAACGCAAAACTTGAAGTGAATCTTTTTTACCGTACAAAAGAGCGAGAGACAAATATAGAAACTGTTCTAAAAAATGCAGGTGCTAAAGAAGTATTAGGAGTAAATCTAGGGAAAAAAGCTGAGACAATACCAGAAATAACTCATAAACGAAGAATAGTAGATCCTGATGGAATCTTTGTTGCAGATGTAGTCTATGTTCCACTCGAAGATGGAGATAGAACAATGGCTTTGAAAAAAATGGGTAAAACGGTTATCTGTGTTGATTTAAATCCACTATCGAGAACTTCTGTTTGGAGCGACATAACGATCGTAAATCATGTAAGAAGAGCAACACAAGAAATGGTTGAGTTAATAGATAAATTAAAAAAACATACCAAAGAAAAATTAATTTCAATTATAAAGAGTTATGATAATAATTACATGCTTCAAGAAAGCGTTAAATTCATGTCCTCTAGATTACTTGAGTTATCTAAAAAACAATTAAGGGAAGGATAAATATGCCAAAACTAACCGCATTTGATATTCAGAAAATGAAGAAGGGCAAAAAAATCACTATGTTAACAGCATATGATTTTAGCTTGGCAACTATTTTTGATGAAGCGAAAATTGATATCCTCTTAGTTGGGGATACAATGGGTCAAACAGTGTACGGAGCAGAAACAACTTTAGAAGTCACTTTGGATATGTCTATTCGTCATTGTCAAGCTGTAACACGAGGTGCGAAAAATTACAGTTTAGTTATTGGAGACATGCCTTTCTTAAGCTATGGTTTAACAATAGATGAAACAGTAGCGAATGCAGGGAAACTCGTAAAAGAAGGTCATGCAGAAGCTGTAAAATTGGAGGGAGCTAGTGAAACGAGGATAAAAGAAATCAAAGCAATAGTTGATATTGGAATCCCTGTCCAAGGACATATTGGTTTAATCCCTCAATCTGCCTACAAGCTGGGTGGATACAAAGTACAGGGAAAACCAGAATCCTATTTCACTGAAGATGAACTCATTCAAGATGCAAAACAATTAGAAGAAGCTGGATGCTTCTCAATAATTTTAGAAGCAATCCCACAAGACGTTTCAAAGAAAATAACTGAAGTAGTCGAAATACCAACAATTGGTATAGGTGCAGGACCTCATTGTGATGGGCAAGTTTTAGTTTGTTATGACATGCTTGGTTGTACAATTGGACACAAACCAAAATTTGTAAAAAAATATGCAAATCTTCGAGAGGAAATAATTAAAGCTACAAAGAAATATGCGGAAGAAGTAAAAGATGGAACATACCCCTCTCTTGAGTACTCCTATGAGGGGTGATATAGTGCTTGTTGTAATGGGGAGCGGAAGTGTTGGTAGCCTGTTTGGTGGCTTAATGGCTTCAGAAAAATTCGATGTTCTATTAGTTGGCAGAAAATCACATGTAGACAAGATCAATGAATCTGGTCTCAGAATAAAAGGCTTGATTAATAAATTGGTAACTGTTAAAGCAGTTGATACAATCCCACAAGCAAAAGAATTTCTTGCAAAATCTGATCAAAAAATCGATTATATTTTCTTCACTACAAAAGCGCATCAAACTGAATCTGCTGCAAACCAAATTCTTCCCATAATAAATTCTGAGACTGTTTTAATTTCAATTCAAAATGGAATTGGAACAGAGGATATATTAAGAAAAATATTTCCCGAAAATATAATCCTAAGAGGAATTACTACAATAGGAGTTTGCAAACCTGTAGCAGGAGTAGTTGACTTCACAGGGGAAGGAAAAACCTACATAGGATATCAAACTGCTGCTGAGGAACAAAAAGCAAGAAAAATTGTCGAAATAATGAGAAAATCAGAAATTGACGCATTCATTGAATCTAATATACGAGGCGCTGTTTTCACAAAAACAATTGTTAATTGTGCACTAAATCCACTGACAGCAATTCACCAAGTGAAAAACAAGGAAATTTACAATCAAATATCTCTACGGAATCAAGCTATATCATTAGCTGAGGAAGCTTGGGCTGTAACTAAAGCTCTGAAAATAGAATTGTTGTCTGACGATCCAATCAAAATGACTTTTGATATAATCAAAAATACGGGTGAGAATACAAGTTCAATGTTAACTGATATCTTGAATAAAAGAAAAACAGAAATAGATTTTCTGAACGGAAAAATAATATTCTTTGGATTAAAAGAAGGAATTACAGTATCAAATAATCAAGAGATTTACAGTAAAATTTTAACATTAGAGAAATCGTTTCTCGCATAATATTAGTCTTGGAGTAATTATAATGAGTTATTTAGAAGAAGAAAAAAATTTCAATGAAATTATCGAGGATTTAATGGTTCTTCTTAAGGACGAGGATTCTTTTAACCAAGTATTAAGTTCAATGTGTTCCCCACCACCAAAAATAGCTCGGGAAATAGCTAAGATTTTCGCAGCTACTAATTTGGGAGACCCCGGTCTATTTCCTGAAACAGTAAAACTAGAAAATGAAGTTTTAGCCCATTTAGCTGATTTACTTCAAGCTCCAAGTAGTTGGACAGGTGCAATAACCTCTGGTGGGAGTGAATCTAATATAATTGGTTGTTGGGCTGCAAGAAACTGGAGTAAAGTAAACAGGGGAATTGAAAAGGGCAAAATTATTTTTCCAGAATCTGCTCATATTTCTTTTGAAAAAGCTGCAGATTTATTAAATTTGGAATCAGTATGGATTTCACTAAATGAAAATTTCCAAGTAGATATAGAAGCTGTAAAAGAAGCAATTGATTATAGAACAGTAGGAATAGTCGGAATTGCTGGTGCAACAGGTACTGGTGTTTGTGATGATATTAATGCTCTAAGTGATTTGGCAATAGAGAAGAATCTATATTTACATGTTGATGCAGCTCATGGTGGGACCATCTATCCATATTTAAAGAAGCTGGGTCATGAAGTGCCAATTTATGGCTTTGAGAATCCTGGAGTAAAGAGTATAACAATAGATACTCACAAAATACTTGGTAGTCTAATTCCGGGAGGATCAATTATTTTTCGATCTGAAGAAATAACAAAAACAATTGTAAAAAGTATCACTTACTTATCTGATTCCAGCACGAAGCAATTAACAATAACAGGTACGAGGCCTGGATCTTCAGTAATCGCTGCATGGGTGTTACTGAAAAAATTAGGAGAATCTTATATTCTTGAGCGAGTAAAAGAATCATTTGAGGTTACTAAGTATCTCACTCAAAGATTGAAAGAACTTACAAAAATAAGGCTCGTGTTTGAACCCTCTCTCAATATCATAGGTTTCACTTGCAGTCAAATGACTAATGAAGATTTAGTGAAAGAATTATTGCAGAAGGGATGGCATCTATCCATCTATTCAAATTGGACAAGAATAGTAGTTATGTCTCATGTAACAAAAGAAGTAATTGATAAATTCATAAACGACCTTGAAACAATTTTAAACAAGGAGAAGTAAAAATGTCAAGATTCAAACCTTCTAAACATTCCTCAATACTAGAGATTACCGGTTCAAAATCTGATCAACTTGCAGGTAAAAGAATCGTAATTGGAATGACTGGAAGTGTAGCAGTACTAGAAATAGTAAACTTAGCTCGATTATTAATGAGAAATGGCGCTGAGATTTTTGTTGTAATGTCATCTGCTGCTAAGGAATTAATTCAACCTGATTTGGTTGAATGGGCAGTTGGCAATCCCGTTATAACGAAGCTTACAGGTCAAATTGAACATGTTCATTTGTGTGGTCAACACCCAGATAAAGCGGATCTTCTACTAATTGCTCCATCAACTGCGAATACAATAGGAAAAATAGCTCAAGGAATAGATGATACCCCTGTGACAACCTTCGCTACAACTGCTTTTGGCACAGGAATACCCATTGCAATTGTTCCGGCGATGCATGGAACAATGTATGATAATCCTATGGTAGTTAAAAATATTAGACAATTAAAAGAAGCTGGAGTTACTTTTATCGGTCCGAGATTAGAAGAAGGGAAAGCAAAAATTGCTAAGAATGAAGAAATTCTTGAAACGATTATTGGGATTCTTACAGTTAATGATTTAGCAAAAAAAAAAGTGGTAGTAACCGCAGGTCCAACAAGAATTTGGCTGGATGATGTTCGATACATTAGTAATCCAAGTACTGGGAAAATGGGAATAGAAATAGCATTGGAAGCAGTGAATAGAGGAGCTGATGTTATGTTAATTTTAGGTCCAACTAGCTTACCAATTCATAATCCCAAGATTAATATTGAAACAATTGAAACTCCTCAAGATATTAAGAAAGTAATCAATAAGCAAAAGAGGATTGATGTCTTCATATCTGCTGCAGCAATCGGTGATTATCAACCTGAAAAACAAAAAGGAAAGATATCTTCAAAACAAGAATCACTAGAACTAAAACTTAAACCAACAATCAAGATAATTGAATATGTTAAGCAGAAGTTTCCAAAAGCTAGAATCGTTGGTTTTAAAGCTGAAGTAAATGTTACAAAAGACGAATTAATTAAAAAGGCGCAGAAAAGCTTGAAAAATTATCAGATAGAATTAGTAGTAGCAAATTTTCTAGATAAACCGAATCAAGGGTTTGCTAGTGCAACGAATGAAGTTATTTTAGTATCGAAAAAAAGCAAACCACAAAAGCTATCTTTAACAACAAAAAGAATTATTGCTAAGAAAATTATTGATGAGATAGTTGTTTTGATTTAAATGACTCCAGACACTGATTCCTTCTTACGCTTTTTCCTTTCATGTAATAGACGTTTTAGACGAATGAATCCAACTCAATTGAAAGAATTTCAAGCAAAAAAAAGCAAAGAAATTGTGGAATTTGCAGTTCAGAATTCCCTTTTTTTCAAAAAGCATTATGCTGATTCCGATTTAAACGATGTATGGAATTTGCCGACCGTTAATAAGAAAATTATGATGGATAATTTGACGGATTATAATACTGTTGGTTTAATCAAGGAAGATTTAGTGAATTTCTTAGATAAAGTAGAACAAGAGAAGAATTATATTGAAAGGTTTCAAGGATTTAATGTTGCCATGTCATCTGGTACAAGTGGTAGTAAAGGTGTAGTTATAACAAGCCCATCAGAGGAGAAGTATTTGCAGGCAGCTTTTTTCGCTCGATTCAGCTTTCCTAGAATATTAAGGATAAAGTGGGCTTTTCTTTTAAGAGTCACTACTCCCGCTTTTCAAGTTAGTAAATTCGGGCAGCGATTAACACACATTAGTCTGCTACATCCACTCGAAGAAATCAGAAATAAGTTGCAGAAATTCCAACCAAACATTCTTTCAGCACCTCCATCTATGCTAAAGATTCTCGCAAAAGAAGTGAAGGAAAAACGATTGAGTATCAAACCAAAAAGATTGGTTTCATATGCAGAAGTACTTGAACCAAATACAAAAGAAGAGATAGAAGGCGTTTTCAAAACACCTGTACATCAAATATATCAAGGGAGCGAAGGATCTATTGCTTTAACTTGTAAACATGGCTCTCTGCATATAAATGAAGATCTTATTTTTGTACAAATCTTTGATTCCAAAGGAAATCCAACTCGACCTGGAGAACCAAGTTATCAAATGATAGTAACAGATCTCCACAAGAAATCACAACCGATAATCAGATTTGAGTTGAATGACATTATTACAATATCACCAAATAAATGTAAATGTGGTTCCTCATTTCGTGTAATAGAACAAATTATGGGTCGATCAGATGATCTTTTTTGGGCTCCTAGAAAAGATACAGAAGAATTACAATTTATTTATCCTGATTATATTCGTAGAGCAATAATTTTGAGTTCGGATGAAATAGATGAGTATCAAGCTATTCAACAAAGTTTCAACAAAGTTTTACTTCGAATACAAATTAAAACAAAAAAGATAGATAAAGAAGAATTATCAGAGAATCTCCGAAAAAACGTACAGACTGTTTTTTCTTCATACAACTGCCAAGTGCCAACAATAGAAATAAAATTTGAACCACCATTAAGAAATCCTAAATCAGGAAAGTTAATACGAATCCATAGAGAATTCGATTTTTAAAACATGAAAAGAATTTCTTTATTCTTTTTAAAGCAAAGCGACACAATTATAAATTTAAGTAATAAAGGAAATATGATTCGATGATTTCAGGAGCTAGAATATAAAATGGCAGACAACACCCCATTTCTTGTAATTAATCCTCATGCTGATAATAAAAGATTAGAAAAGAAAGTTGATAAAATTCTACAAATTGCAAAGGACGTTTTTGGAGAAGTTGAATATGAATTAACAAACAAAATTGGTGATGGAATTCCAATTAGCCAAAAAGCAGTGAAGAATGGTCATAAAACTTTGATTTCAATTGGTGGGGATGGAACTTTAAATGAATTAGTCAACGTTGCAGTTAATACTGATTTAAAAGTAGGAATGATACCTGCTGGTAGTGCTTGTGATTCTCATAAAACACACGGAATTCCTAAAGACTTTAAGCGCTCTTTTGAAATCATTGCGGAAGGTTATCATGAACGATTCCCGGTAGGTTTACTCAAAGGAGATACTGAGAGATACTTCATTGAAATGATTAATGGGGCTTTTATTGGACAAACTGCTGCATCTTTATATGATCGTTTTGAATGGGCTCATGGAGAACTTGGTTATGCTTATGCAGCAATTAGGGTCGCCAT
>DAOVPS010000069.1:0-14597 GCA_030629105.1 Candidatus Heimdallarchaeota archaeon | reverse complement strand
CCCAACATTAAGTGAAGCTCTTCAAAAAGATGCAACTGAATTGACACGAAGAGAAATTGCATATGCCCTTGGGTCAATTTTAGAGTATCATAAAATCAGCTCTCAGAATTTAGAGAGTCTCTTAATAAGAGACTATAAAGCAACAGCGGTTCGTTCCCTCTCAAAAACTCTCTTGAGAGATCAATCCTATATCGTTCGAAGATCTTGTGCTGAAGCATTGGGAAAAATTCGTGATAAATCAGTCGTGAAATATCTCATCAATGCAATGTCTATGGACACAAATCAATTTGTTCGAAGTGAAATTGCTCTTACATTAGGTATACTAGAAGATTCCAGTGCAATCGAGATCCTAACTAAAGCATCTCGAAGCCAATATCGAAAAATAGTTAAGGCAGCTAAGAAAGCTCTAGAACAAATAAGAGAAAGTAGTGAATGAGTTTCAAACGTTCATTTTATTTTGAATTTTAAATTAAATCAAAACAATTTTTAATAGATGAATTGATGATAAATAGAAATAAGAATTTAGAGTGAGTAAGCAGATGCATCCGATCCTAAGAGTATTTAGTTTTATGAAAAGAAAAACCTGGTTTGCTCTAATTGTAGTTATCTTCTCTGCTATTCTTGATTCTGGATTTACATTATTCACTCCTTGGATTATTAAGATTTTAATCAATGATGTTTTTTATGGGAAGAATTATGATCAATTGATTTTATGGTTGCCTATTTATGTTGGTACAGGTTTATGCGCAGCAATTTTCCGTTTTCTTCAAAGATATATTAATGAGTACGTCTCGCAATCGCTTATCTTTGATTTGCGAAATCAATTGTACACAAAAATTCAGAAACAATCAATTGATTTCTTTGATCGAATTGAAACTGGACAATTAATCTCTCGAGGAACAAGTGATGTCGAAGCAATTAGACGATTACTTAGTATAGGTATGCGGATTTTCTTGCGAGCAATCATGCTGTACACTGGAATTTTCATCTCGATTGGTCGAATGGATTGGCAGCTTCTATTGTTTGTTATTGGTATTGCTCCTGTGATGTTTGCAATCATGTTTTCTTATGCAAAACGAGCTAGACCTCTCATGAGGGAAATTCAGAATAAATTTGGAGATATGAATTCAGTTCTAGCGGAAAATGTTTATGGTGCTCATGTTGTTCGAGCTTTTGCTGCAGAAGACTTTGAAATTGAAAAATTCGAAAGTGAAAACCAATTATATCTTGATTTGAATATGAGGATGGCTCGATTACGGGCTTTTCTAACAACTATTTTTCCATTTGTACTTGGTCTTGGTTCCTTTTTCCTTCTGTTTTTTGGAGGTAAAAGTGTTATCGCTGGAGATCTCCTTGTTGGTGATTTAATTGCTATCAATAGTTTCTTGATCTTACTACAGATGCCTACTCGATTCCTCTCATTTGCAATTCTCCATTTTCAAGAGGGTACTGCTTCCCTCAACAGAATATTTGAAGTCGTTGACATGGAGAAGAAGATTCAGGAAAAATCTGATGCGATTGAAATGCCAAAAATAGCTGGTGCCATAGCTTTTGAAGGAGTAACTTTTGCTTATATAGAAGATAATCCTCCAGTTTTAAAGAACATTAATCTAGAAATTCCAGCTGGGGAAACTGTAGCGTTTCTTGGAACAACAGGTTCCGGTAAAAGCACAATTGTAAGTTTAGTTCCGAGATTTTACGATCCCCAAGAAGGTTCTGTGAAAATTGATGGGATTAATATTAAAGATGTAAAAATTGATTCTTTACGACAACAAATTGCTGTTGTCCAACAAGAAGCATTTCTTTTTGCCCGGACAATAAAAGAGAATATTGCTTTTGGAAAACCAGACGCTACCGACAAAGAAATCATTCGAGTAGCAAAAATCGCTCAAGCTGATGAGTTTATCACCTCTTTTCCAGATGGTTATGAGACCATTGTAGGTGAACGAGGAGTTACACTTTCCGGTGGACAAAAACAGAGACTTACAATTGCTCGAGCTTTACTACTTAATAATCCCCTATTAATTATGGATGATTCTTCGAGTGCACTTGATTTTGAGACGGAACATCAATTCCAAAATGCTATAGATGAATTAATTAAAAACAGAACTACTTTGGTTATCACTCAAAGATTGTCAACGATAAAATATGCTACTTTAATCATAGTTATGGATAAAGGGGAAATTGTTGAACAAGGTACGCATGAAAAACTAATCGAGAAAGGAGGATTATATAGACACTTGTATGAAACTCAACTCTTGGAACAAGAATACCTCACAATAGATGAGATGTCTCAAGTCTCTAGTGAAGAAGACACATCTGTCATCAAAGAAAGTACTGGAGGTAAAAAATAATGGGTTGGAGAAGAAGTGGTCACTTTGGTTCTTTAATAGAAGATGAAGAAAAGAAAGAACGCCCGAAAATTGCCTCAGACTGGGTCTTAGCAAAATGGATTTTGAAGTATCTCTTTAGAGATTTCAAAGTATTAGCTATTGCGGCTCTTTTCTTAGTTACAATTGGATCTGTCCTTGCCTTAGCTTCTCCAAAAATAATTCAATGGTTAGTTGATGGCGTTTTTGATAAAAATATATTAACAGATGAAGAAAAGATTCTCCATTTACTTTACTTAACATTAATGCTATTAGCTGTTGCATTAGTTACAGCAGTAATACAGATTTTTAGAACAATTCTCTTGTATAAAATTGGCTATAACACTGTAAAGAAAATTAGAACAGATACATTTACTCACTTACAAAGTTTGTCTCTCAAATATTTTGATACTCAGGAATCCGGGAGATTGATTTCAAAAGTAACAAATGATTGTGATAAAATCAATGAGCTTATGAGTGGAGGAATTATTACTTCTCTCATTGACTTCTTAACTTTGATTGGCATTTCAATTATGTTGCTTGTTATGAATTGGCAACTAGCTCTTTGGTGCTTTTTATTCACTATCCCTACTACTCTTCTCATCAGTTTCTTCTTTAGAAGACGTGCTCGAAAAGCATATAGAAAAACGAGAAAAACAATTGCAAATGTGACAGCTAATCTCTCAGAAAGCATTTCAGGTGTTAGAGTATCAAAATCCTTCACTCGAGAGTCAAGAAATATACAGGAATTTCGTACTGTTAATGAAGAGAACAGAGTGGCAAATATGAAAGCAGTTGCTGTCTTCGCTACAACATTTCCTTTATTTAATTTCATGGCATCCGCTGTAATAGGATTTGTTTATCTTTATAGTGGGACAACATTAATTTTTGGTTCAACAGCTATTTTCAAAGCTATCACTATCGGTACTGCAATTGCCTTCACACAGTATGTTGGCAACTTTTTCAGACCTATTCTAAATCTTACAATGTTTTACAACACTTTCCAATCAACTATGGCGGCAACAGAGAGGGTTTACGAATTAAATCATACAACATCTGATGTAGTAGAAAAAGAGGATGCTTATGTATTACCAGAAATAAAAGGTCAAGTCTCTTTTGAAAAGGTAGATTTCGCCTATAAGGAAAATGAACCTGTACTGAAGAAATTTAATTTGGAGGTAAAACCAGGGGAAGCTATTGCTATAGTTGGTCCTACGGGTTCAGGGAAAACGACGATTATTAATTTATTATCTAGGTTTTATGAAATACAGAACGGTACAATCCAAATCGATGGTCATAACATTCAAGATGTTACGTTGAACTCTTTACACAGTCAAATGGGAATTGTGCTCCAGGATCCTTATCTATTCTCTGGAACCATTGCTGAAAATATAATTTTCAATCAAAAAGAAGTACCATTTGATGCCATACAAGTTGCTGCTGAATCAGTTAATGCTCACGAATTTATTGAAAGGATGCCCAAAGGTTATGATACTGAAGTAGGTGAGCGAGGGAGCAAATTATCGGTTGGTCAGAGACAATTAATTTCATTTGCTCGAGCATTATTACCTAATCCAAAAATCTTGGTGCTCGATGAAGCAACCTCTTCTGTTGATCCATATACTGAAATCATGATCAAACAAGCTCTAAACAAACTTCTTTATGGTCGAACCTCCTTCATTATTGCTCATAGATTATCAACAGTTAGAACTGCAGACAGGATTATAGTCATTAAAGATGGCGAAATTATCGAAGAAGGATCTAATGCTGTTCTCCTCGCTAAGAAAGGAGAATATTATCGCTTATACCAATTACAATTCAAGGATCAAGAAAACGGATCTAATAATAACAACTCGTAAGTTTAAATTAACTTGATGTGACGAAAATTTATATCTAAATTCTCGGGTGAAAATAAATGGAAGAAGAAAAAAATCGAACATTGAAAGAACTTCTACCACCTGTGAATTTGTTGCCTTTACTATTTTCATATACAATGGATCACATAGCTGTTTCATCTTATTGGATATTTTTCGGCATTTTTCTTAGTGAAGAAATTTCTGATTCATATTTGGATGTCGCAGTTATTCTAGCAATCCCAGCTATAATATCTGTTTTTGGTACTACAGTACTTAGTTCCGTTTCAGATAAAACTGGTCGTCGAAAACTATTGATATTTGTCGCAAAAATCGCATTAATGATGCAGTATGTCTTGTTATTACTTTTTGGGACAAAAGTCTGGAATATATTGCTAATTCTTACACTCTTTGGTATTTTCGCTCAAATCTACTATACTCAAGTAACTGCACTTATCACCATTATTTGTCCGCCAGATAAAAAAGGACAAGTCTCAAGTTATCTAATCTTTTTCGCCAGCTTAGGATGGATGATTGGTAGTAGTTTATCAGATATAATTTATGATTGGCAGGGAATTAGTGGTAGTCTCGGATTTGCTGCTGGGTTTGCTCTAGTTGCAGGTCTAATAGCAATGCTTTCAACTTCGAAACCTTATAGTAAACAAGTTGAAGCAGATCCAATTGATATTGATCATGAAAAAGAAATAGAAACATGGGTGTTGGATCATAAACCTCGGATAGTTGAACCTATAAAATCCACAGAGAAATATTCATCATACTTTGAGATTTTCAAAAGACGGAAAATACTAGTTCTTTTAATTACGCTTGCTATTTTGGATTTCGGATTTGGTCCATTTAACGTTATAACTTCTGTTTATTTCAAGAATGTTTATTTAACGCATTTCGGTGATACGGCCTTAGCAAATACCTTAATTGCCAAATCAAATACAATAGCAACAGTTCTTGGTATGGTTATACTATTTATCAGTGGTGCAATCCTGGATAGAACAGGACGTAAACCAATACTCGTATTCTCTATTCTTTGTTATCCAATTCTGTATTCGTTTATGTTCTTCTTTTCGAGTCATCCTTGGGCATTGTTTGCAATCTATTTGTATCCTCTTTATGCATTGAAAGTTCCTACAGCAAATACAATGATGGCAGATTTGACTTCAGAAAATGAACGAGGAAGAGGTATGAGTTTAATTCAAATAGAACAAATTCTCTTTGGGAACTTAGGTGCAATATTAGGTTGTTATATTGCTGATATCTTTCCAGGCGATTTAATTCCACGATTTGTTCCAGAGGGTATTTACATAATTCCATTATTACCAATGGTACTTGGTGCCATAGCACTATTCTTATCAATTTTTCTAGTAAAAGAATCAAATCCAAAAGTACTAGCAAAAATTGCTGGAATAGAAAAAATGAGAGTAGGCCCTAAATAATTAAGAGCCAATTGCCCTTTCAACTACTTCTTCACAAGAAATTTCACGAAGAATTTCTTTGATAATATCGGGTGGGATACGCATTTCATTTGCAACTTGCATTGGATCAAAAATCGCTGCTTTCTTTCGCTCGCGATTCAAGATGAGGGAAATTTCAGCTTTCAACCTATCTGAGGAATAGAACGTTTTTTGATCATTATCAAGAATTCCCATATAGAGTGAAGATAAAAATTCTCTTCTGACAATTGAAACCGCATCATTATGCTGAATACTAAATTCTTTTGTGATTGCTTCTAAATCAATTCTGCCCCAAAGTTGGTATTCAGAGTAGAAGTACGAGCGAATAGCTTGGATTTTATTTAATGATATGAAGACATCTTTGTTAATTGGTTGTCCTTCGATTTTTCTAGCAATAATTAGACTATCAAGTAAATAATCTGAGAGTGGTAGTGATCTATCTGTTGATGAGAAGAGCGTTCGGTCGAATGTTCCTTTCTGTGACAGATCATATATTATTCTGTTTTTAGTAGAGCTCATTATTTTCCTAAGTCTGCCATGCGAAATGAAAGGAAGCGAAGCTATCAAATCCCATGCAGCTCCAACCTTTGATGAGTTTACTAATTTTAGAGTTCTAGCAATTGTTTTTGTGAACTTGGATTTCTTTAATTCAGCAAGCTCCATAATTCGTATGAAAATTGTTTCAAGTGAATCCATATCACAACCTGCCATTCTATTTACTGCTGTTTTTGTTAATAATTCAATAACAACTGTTTCAACATTCTTTCTTGTTTTCATTAATCGTAAGAATTTCAAAATTGCATTATCGTAAGCATTTGCAGCATCTTTGTTTGCTCCGATATCTTCGAAAATTTTTCCAGCTAATGCGATGAATTTTGTAGAAAGATGTACTGGAATACGTGGTTGATCAATAAACGCAATACCTCTATTGAAGCATTTATTAGCAATTTCGTGTGCTTTCTGGAAATTTCTTACTCTTACTGCGGAATCAGATGCAATTTTGTAGCATTTATAGGCAATTTTTACATCTGCATCCCATTCTCGTGTTTGAAAGATTCGATTGATTAATCGATTTGAGCTTTCATCATCGTTTGCTTTATCAAATGCTTCCACAGCAATTTCATAATAAGTCATGGACTCAGGTATTTTTGTTTCTGTGACTAATTTGTCTCCTGCGCTCAATGCAAAAAGACCTATGTTTTTCAATTCTGTTCCCATAGATAATTTTTCATTGAGTTTTAAAGAGCTATCTAAGAAACTTATTGAGTCATTAAATTTCTTCTTCTCAAATTGTGCCTGAGCTGTTTTAAAGGAGGTTTCCGCAATTTCATTTGCTATATCAGAATTTCTTAAATCAATTAAAAGCAGAGCAGTGTGTTTCAAACGATATGCTGCATCTTTATTCGCTCTTCTATAGAGTTTCTGGAAGTCCCTCTGGGTTTCTGTTATTTCTTTCTCAATAGCGGCTTGATTCTTTGATAATGTTAGAACTCGCATACATGATTCTACTATTTTCTTTCCTAATGCATAATCTTTCTCTGATTTGCTTTCTTTTTCACCGAAAGACATAATTGATTTTATGTAATCTGCAATAACTTTGTAATCCACTTGTGCTCTATTTGAGTGTGGGACTTCAAATGCTTCAAGTCCTTCTATTATGTCTTCCAAAGTAGTTTGGGTAGTTCTTGCATTATTTGTAGATAATTGCTTGGCAAAATCTAGTAATGCTAGAACAACTGTTGTCATCAATGAATCATTCTGTGTTTGAACTGCAATATCGCGACTAGTTAATAATGCATCATATCCTCTCACAGATTGCATATTATTAATCAAATCTTTAGATCCTAGCTTGAGAAATTCTTTCCCAACTTTTTCTATGGCATCCATATTTTGAACTTCTTGAAACATCTGGTAACAATAGCCTAACAATTTGTATTTGATATCTAGGTCTGATTCTTGATCTAAAATTAATAATTGTTCAAAAGATTCGCTGCCAATTAACGATAAAAATTGCTGGTTTTCTGCATCTCTTGCTAATCTAATTGCAAAATCTAAGAAATAGAATCCTAATTGTGGTTTATTTAACATTATATCTGCATTCGCTCTCTTAGTTAAAATTAATATTAACTGGTTGATTTTTTCTTCTTGTTTTGTCACTTTAAAGAACTGCATAGCATCTCGAGTTATTTTTCCAATCATATTCCATTCGACATCTAATGTTATTTTTATTCCTTCCATGTAGGTATCTGAAACATATGGTAGAAGCACTTTTTTCGAGATGTCGTGATTTCCCACAATCTCTAAAACCTTGGCACCTGCAATTGAATTCTTCTTACTAATTATATCAATAGCAAGTTTCAATGAGAGATCAATAATTCTCTTAATTTCCTCCGGGTCTGGACTGCTATTCCCCAAATCTAAAGCTCTATTTAAGAAGAAAATTCCAATAGATGATTTTCTATTTGGTAAGAATTGGTTTGCAGCAGAAAGGTAAATACTAACAATTATTGCGAGAAGATCAAATCTGGAAATTTTTTCAACCAGCAATCTGCCTTTTTCAAGAATTTGAACGGCTTTAGTTAATTCATTTTCTTCTAAAAACCTTCGTGCTGATTCAAGAATTTGTTTTGTTGTCCCTACCGCACGCTCAATATTTTTATCTTTAAGATAAAGCTCGACTGCTTTTTGTGCATTCTTGACAGCTTCACTTGCCTTCCCTACACTTAGATGACTTCCAACAATTGTAGATGAAGTTTCTCCTGCTTTTGTATAGGCGCCTGCTTTTTCAAATATTGTTACAGCTAATTCATAAATGTCATTTGCTTTTTCCAAATCACTCTGAGCTAATTCAACTGCTTTAGCAAGTGTAATATCGCCGAGTTCATTACAACCAGCCATATTTTTAGTTTGTAATTCTATATCAATTGCTTTATCTATAGCTAATTTCCCACTTTTTTGATGCCCTAATTCTACTAAAATGAACCCTGAAATTAGATAGATTTTAGCTGCTTCATGTGAACCTAATATTTCATTAGCAATGTTGGCAGCATGATCGATCAATTCTATACCGTTAGCCTCGTCTCCTTTCTCAATGAATCTGTGACTCATTGATAAACAAAGATTCTTTGCATGTTCATGATTTTCTGATTTTCGATAATACTCTATTGCAGTTTGTATAAAGCTCTTAGAGAGCTCTAATTCATCTTTATCGTATAATTCGCCTGCAATATTAGCTATTATATTTCCTTGTTCCAGCATTCGCTCATTATTTTCTTCCAAAATTGGGAGTATTTGTGTAAATGCATTATTCATGGAATTATACATTCCAGCAGCTCGCAAACTTTCGATTCGCATACCATTGATTTCTAAAGCAAATTCTAGACTTGTTGAAACACTGTAGTTTGCAACTTCTTCCCATAATTGCTCGCCTTCCATAATTTTGCCATCAGCAATTACATCTTGAGCATTACCAACTAATTTGTAAATTGCTTTCTTCTGTTCATCTATAGAGCCAGTTTTTTGATGTACTGTGACAATTTGCCCAGTAACTATGGAAGCATTCTGGTAATCCTTCATATCAAATAAGAGATCAGCAATTTCCTCTAGGATTTTTGCAGCTTGTTCGTATTCATTAGCAACCATTAAAGTGTCTGATGCAAGAAGAACCAGTTTTACTCCCTCAACAATTCTATTTTGTTTCAAAAGCGAATTGCAGGATTTTATGTATACTTCAGAAGCTTTCATTGGTTGACTGAGTCGAAGAAAGATGCCGGTAGACAAGTCAACAAAATGTAATCCAAGTTCAATTTCTTCTTCTAAAATGAAACTTGTAGCAAAAATGGAGAGTTCCTCAGCAACACCCGGTGATTTCACCTGCTCATCTTGTTGCTCGAGTAAATTGACAGCTTGTAGAAATAGATTGTATGTTGTTTGATGATCTTTAATTGAAGCAAAAGCTCTTGCTTCACATATGTAGACATCAATTGTTGTCTCAATAAGCTGTGATTCTTGAGCAATAGAAGAAGCTAATTCAAAACAGCTTACTGCAAATTTTCTATTTCCTTCAGGATTACTAATTAGTGACTTAGCTCCAATTTCAGCAGTTTTCAAAATGGAATTTGTTAGTTTCTCGGGGAGATTTGCTTGTTGATACGATTTGTTTGATAACTGTATTTGCCTTAATGCATCTGCCCAATTTTCACGTCGAATATTGACATCAGCTAAAGCTTGAAATGCATCACCAGATCTTTCTGAATCACTTGTTTTGATAAAGAATTGTGCTCCTGTCTCGATTAGTTCCTCACCAAAGATGTAATTACCTTTCTCAATGAATAATTGTCCTTGAGCAAGTGCTGCTTCTCCAGCTTCTGACAGCATGCCAACTTGATTTAATATTTTAATTCCGTTTCTAATGAATTCGGATGACTCTTCAAACATTTCTTTTTGATCTCTCAAAATACCTCCTTGAACGATGATTAGTCTTCCAAGTTTTGCTAGATAGTCTTTCTCACCTTCAAGATTGTTTCTCGCAAAATCATGGAATTCCTTAACAGCATACAAATCACCTAAATCAAGGAAAACGGTAGTTGAATCATGAAGAATTTGATCTTGGGTTTCCAGATTTACCAATGAACTAAATTCCATAGAAGTAATAAACAAGTGTTTGGCATGGATAGTTTCATTATTACTGAGAGCTCGTTTCGCTTTATCTGCACAATAAAATGCTATCTGTATAACAGGTTCATTTGAACCCAAACTCAAGTAAGAACCAACCGCTTTTCTTAATAATTCAATTCCCTCTTCAATGAAATTAAAATCTATGAGAATTTTTGCTCCGAAGGTAACTTTCTGTGCGAATATATCTGGATTGTTTTCATTTGTAATAATTTTAGTTAGTTGAACTAACAGATCCTTAGCTAAATCATTTTGATTATTATCGAATAAAAGCTGACTATGTTCTATTAATAGGTTGGTTGCATCAAGACTTTCACCAAGTAATGTTAGAGTATTGATACCAGTTTCTATGAAACTTTTCCCTAAAACAAAATTCTGATCAGAGATTATTAATTGCTTCCCTGTTGCAATCAATTTATTAACAATATTCTTGTTTTCTTCTGGAAAGTTTTTCCCCAAAACTCTTGTTGCGTAAGCTAAATATTCTAGAGCAAGTTCTGGAAAACCATTGAAAATTGCGTGATCAGTAAATTCAAGGACAATGTTTGTTTCTGCGATTGGATTCTTTTGTTGAGCACACTGGGCAGCGCCATTGAAAAGAAGTTTTGCTAATTCCACATTCTTTTCATTAAGCTTGTTTTTTGCTGCAATCAATAAAGGTGTTATTGCTTCTTGTATCTCATCTTCAACTTTCGCACTTTTATATAATTTCGATGCTTCAATCATGCGGAAAATTGCTGCTTCATATTGTTCTAATCCTAATAATGATTCTCCGAAAGCTCTGTGCGATTTTGCAGCTCCTTCTACGTCTCCAGCTTTTACTAGGTTCTCAATAGCCTTTATTGAGAAATTTTCTGCTTCTTTTATATGATTTGCTTTACTTAATTCGACAGAAATTTGAGTTAAGTTAGTTCCTAATTGATCAAAAGCTTGAACTCCCTCTAATATTTCTTGTCCACTTTCAGTGTATTTTGTAGCTATCTCAATTTTATTGGTTGTAATCAATTCAACCGCTTTAGCAAAAATCTCATCTACAACAGCTGTAAACTTTTCGATTAGTTTTCCAAAGAGATATGCTTTAGTTGAATTTTTGTAATCTTCTAACGCAACTTCGATTCTTCCTCTTAAAAACATGTTTTGAGCTTTTACTTGATAAAATGCCCCTAAATATTCCAAATCAATCTTTTCAATTTGGTGAATGATTGCAAAATAATTCATACCAGTTGCAAACATCCCTTTTATATCCAAAAGAGCATAAGCATTCTTAACAATTCTATCCGCTAATGTTAATGCAAAATCTTTTTGATTAATTTCAACAAATAATTGTAATGCTTTATTATAAACTTCGAGAGCTGGGGCATATTTTTTCTTCTCATAAATTATTTGTGCTTGCTCAGAAAGAATGTGAGCAATTTCAGCAATTGTCTCATTTAGACCAATGTCTCTCCCTTTTTCGATCCCAAGATCTAATAGCTCTCCACCTGGATCTGCTTCACTAATTTTTTCTTTTAAAGCTTTTACTAATTTCTTTGAACCCTTCCCAAGGAGAATTTCTTGTGCTTGTGTAATTAAAACCTTAATTGCTTCTGTTGCTTTCCCCAGCAATCCCTCAACTTTACAGTATTCAATCACTCCATCAAATAGAAGAAGCCCTTCTTCCAAAAAACCTTCTTCTAAAATAAGTGTAAAAGCTTTGATTTCACCCTGAACTTTCTCTTCTTTTTTGTCAATCTCTAGTAATGTTTCAGAAGCTTCTTTAAGGTAAGTGTTTCCTAATTTCCTATCTTCATCTTTTTTACTTGCGAGAATTAATAAAGCAATTTTTTGTAGATACTTTCCCTTTTCTGTTTGTGCTTCTTCAACATCCTTTTGAATTGCTTTTGCAGTAATTACTTTTTTATCTATAAAATCAAGTAGTAAATCATATCTCTTCTTCTTTTCTGCTTCTTCAATTAATTGATTTAAAGGTTTTATTGCTTTCAGAAGTACAGTCTTTTTTTCTTTTTCAGAAGTAATACTTTCGAAAACAAATATAATTTCTATTAATAATGATGGAATGTCTTCCTTTTCTGCATTTTCAATAGCTTTTAGTAGAGGTTCTTTAGCACTTTCTGGTTTGCCAGAATTAATGAATTCATTTGCAGCTTTTAGAAAAGTTTCCGCTGCATTTTTCCATTTGCTTTTTTCTTCAAAAGCTATTGCTTTTTCCAACAACTGGGACATAACAACTTGCCTCTTAAATTATTTAAACACGTACAATATTAAATATTTGGAAATATGAACTTACTAAATATTTGCACTTAGACAATATGTTTAGGAAAAAACAACTCATAAGTTTTTAGTAGTAGGTATGTTTGAAGATTTCCACTAGAAAGCATCATCTGGGGGTGGTGGTAATGGAATTAGCATACCATTTTCTAGATATTTTATTAGTACAATTAATACATCTTCTTTCGAAAGGTTTGTCTCTGAGTTTTGATAGGCTAAATCTATCAATTCTGTGACATAAAATACTTCTTCCTCTGTTTTTGACAAAAACTCAGTATAAGTTTTAGCTAATTTCTTTTCATTTTGAGTTACTGCTGTTAACCTCATTCTTTTGACGTCTGGTTTTAGTGGATAAAGATATTCGAGTCTTAAATGCTTTTCAAGTAAATCTGTTGCACCAGTAAATGTAGAAATAAAACCTGTGAAATTTATTAGGTCTTCCTTATAATTAGCTTCGAATTCATTCATGAAGAATTTTATTCGTTTCTTTAGTAGAGGACCCAACTTTTCAGTAACCAGTAAAGCTGTTTTAGAATGTTCTCCTTCGTAGATTATAATCCAGAAGCCTTCTCGCCCTATCTCACTGAAAACTCCAATACGTTTATCTGTTTCTCCAGACATTTCTTCAGTAAATGTACCAACTGCACTCAAGAATCCACTTGTTAATGAGACATCAATATCCTTTCCAAAACCTTGACTGAATAAAGGAACACCAGAATGTGCATGAATGAGTATAACATGTCTGATTTTCAAAATATCATTGAAAAATTCTGCCCCTGCTTCAGGATCAGCTTCTAAATCCACTGGTAGGAAGTAATTAGCTTCTGGTTCGACCTCAGCAGGTTGTTCTTTATCTTCTTGCCATTCAATTTCCTTGCTTTCACCTATAGCTGCAAGGGAGCTTTCCACTTTTGATTTTACTTTGTCAATTCCTTGCTGTGCTTGTGTTTGACCATTGGTTTGAGTCGCATAAGGTGGATACGGTTCATAAGGAGAGCCAATTGAATATGGACTACCATGAGTTTGAGCATCAATTTGAGGTTTTCTGGTAGCTGATTCTTGCTTGCTTACGGGAGCAACATATTGACGACAACTGTAGCAGTACCAGCGTCTATATTGTTCTATGAATCTTACTTGTGATTGGCAATTGGGACAGAAATTATTTGTAATATCTGGTGAATGTGGGGCAGGTGGTTTTGCACTTTGATATGGCAGTAATTCAGCATTTGGTTTTTCTCTTGATTTATCTCTCATAAAACTAAATGCGACAATTCTTCGTTTGTCAATTGAGAAAACTAAGTCATTTGAACTATTACCATTTAAATCTCCAATGCGAAGATCGTTAATATTACTATACCCCTCATAGCTTTCCATGGTGTTTTGACGGAAAATATGAAATGATCCATTTGCAGTTCCAACAACTACTTCTAGTTGTCGATCATTGTCAACATCACCCACAGCACCACAAGTTATTGCTCCATCCAAATTATGAATAGACATTAATCTATTTCGTTTGAAAATGCTCAATCTTCCAGTGTATTCTCCAATCATAACTTCTGAGATGCCATCTCGGTCAATATCTCCACAAAAGCAAAAACTAGGTTCTGTTTCTACTCTGAATTCACCTATTAAATCGAATTTCTGTAATTGTGGTCTGAATTCAATTTCTTTGAACATACCATCTTTGGATCCCGCAATGAATCCTATTTGCCCATTTCCATTGAAATCCCCAGTTATGACATTGTTTACTGGTTGCTGGTAGACTTTGCCTAATGAGAAACCTCTAATTTTATCCCATTTGTGTTTTTTCCCAGGGATTCTCTCAACCATAACTACTTCGCCATTTGCGCACCCAACAACTATCTCCGAAAGCTTATTTCCATTCATATCCCCTGGTGCTGCTCGAAGAACAGCAGAAGGCAGACGAATTCCATCCTTTATATCTTTACTAAAGAAAGGTTTACCAT
>DAOVPS010000035.1:0-19555 GCA_030629105.1 Candidatus Heimdallarchaeota archaeon | reverse complement strand
TGCGAAGAGAGAAATTAGATGAAGAGGAGGCAAAGATCCTGAAGAGAGGTCATAGGAGTGCTGATTTAGTTATTGCTTCCGGTCGGAAAGCCATTATAGCTTTAGCTGCTCGAGGTATTGGGCCGAGAAGTGCTAGCAGGGTCCTAATAAAAAGCTATTCGAAAGATGATTATGAATTCTATTCCGAAATTATTGATGCTGAAAAGGAATACTCCCGAACTCGACCTTTCTGGGGAGATTAATTATAGCAAAGACTAATTTACTTATTTTCTAGTGGTATTACTATGGAAGAATTCGCTTGGTATCTTGTTTTTGTTGGTAGACCAAATGCTGGTAAGAGTTCATTAATTGGCAAATTAACTTCTGTTAAACCAGTTATTGGTAAGAAACCTGGTTCTACGAGACGAATTAATATTTATAATATTACTAAGAAATTTGAGGTCGTTGATGTTCCTGGTTGGGGAAAAATCCATGATAGAGCTAAATCGTATGAGGATCTAGTTAAGGATAGAATCGTGGGGTTTTTTGAAAAGTACAAATTCCGCATTCCTGCTTGTATTCTTGTTATTGATGCTAAAAGTATCATTGATGTCTCCAAACGATTATCAAAAAAGGGAATTATCCCTATAGATCAGGAATTGTATAATTTCTTGAGAGAAAATAAAATAATTCCAATTGTTGCGATCAACAAAATTGATAAAATAGGAAAAATCGAAGTTGAAAAAGCAGTTCAATACATCAAGAAATTAATTGATTATGATAATCTCCCAGAAGAGTATCAAGAAGCAGTTATTACTGTGAGTGCTAAACAAGGGACAAATTTAGGACTTTTGAGAGATTTAATTCGCAAGCATCTTCGCAACAATGATGTGGAAGAATTTGAGCGATACATCAAGTTGAGGTAAGGCAGAAATTCGAACCTCTCCAAAATGTTTTTAATAGGTTTAATCGATATGCGAATTACTCACATTTGCAATAAGTGTTGATTCTTGGAAGGTCTAAATGATGTCAGCTATGAACATTCAATGGAGACAGGGAAAACCCATGGGCATTCTTGCTATCCTTGCGGGATTTGCTATTCTAACTCAAATTCCCATGATTTATCATGCCCGTGAGATACTCGAAGTTGTTAGTAACAAGTATCTCGCAGCTTACATTACCATGATTGTTGCAGCGGTATTAATTCTTGCAAATGCTAAAATGATTCTTTTTGAAGCAATACTCATTCGCTTACGATCTTTTGATATCAAAGATTTTCGAGCACCCTTCTTGTCAGCTTCAATTATTACTGCGATTTATTTTGTTGCTTACTACATAGTTTATGCTATCTTAATTGGTGTAGAATTATTTGGTTATCAGAATCCTGTATCACAATACGCTTTTTGTCAAATGATTAGCTTATTACTCGTCATGATTGTTTCATTTTGGTACAACAGACGTCAAATGAAAGACATCTCATAATTAGCTGTTTGACTTTACTGTTTAGGAAACTGGTTTCCAGAGTATGTTTAACTCATCAGCTTTCTTTGTAGCGTTTTTCAGCTCTTCCGGATAAATCCTACGATTAATTGTACGATATTTCTCGGGGTCTCTTTGAACCAGGTACTGAGGGCGATATTGTTCCATGATATTTACTAATGATTTTGGGATTTCTTTTGCGCACCAGTCTAAAATAGGATACGTGTCTTTCTCAACTCTCCCCGGCATAATCAAGTGTCTTATTAAGACCTCACCTGATCCTCGCATATAAGCCATTTTGATGTTTCTTGTTACAACCTCTCTGTACTGATTTATCCCCGACATTTGTTTTGCAAACTCATTCTCCCAAAATTTGAAGTCGGGGAGCCAGAAATCCATTACTTCGAGGAGTAATTTGGTGGCTTCTAGGGATTGATACATGTTGGAATTCCATAACATGGTTATGTTTTCATTCATTTCTTTTAAGCTAGATATTATTGTGTGAAGATTCGGAGTTGGGTCCCCACCTACAAAATTAATGTTTTTTGCTCCCTCCTTCCACAATCTTTGAGCCATGAGGGCAACTTTTTTAGGGGTGACATATACTCCCCCACTGATTTTTTCTCTCGAATCATCACACCATTCTTGAGAAATATCAGCATTTTGACAGAACACACAAGTAAAAGTACAACCTGCAAAAAAGATTGTTCCACTAGGAACCAATACTGATTCTTCCCCGGTATGCAGAAATGCCGATGATAAGATTGACTCCTCGCCTAATCTGCAAAAACCAACTTTCCCTTCCTTTCTATTTGTCTTACAACGACGCTCACAGAAATGGCAATCCTTCAATATTTCATGAGCGATTTTTTCTTTCAAATCAAGGAAAGAAACTTCTGGGATTGCCAGGCCCTTAAGAGAGATCTCTTCTTGATCTATTTTCTCAAGGTACTCATCAAATTCCTTTGCGATTTTATCATGTTCTTCCCATAGTTTTTCTAAAGGTTCATCAAGTGAAATGCTTACTGGAATTCTCTTTGTGATCAAGTATCTCGCATGATTTTTCCCGTCAAGAATTCCACTATAACGCCTATATCTCTCCTTGATCTCAGGATTCTTCCAAACATTAGCTGCATCTGGGCGGTAGAGAAACCACATTTCACATTCCTAAATGATCATGAATGTCTCTCTATTTTACTTTTCAGTATCTTTTTATGTGAAAACAACAAGGGTTTGATGTTATAAATTAAACAAAGAAATATCTCAGAGGTTTACTATTTGGGTCAATTAGCTGAAGAAAAAGCACTTGAGTACTTTAATTCTCATAATTGTTGTCAAGCTGTTCTTAGGACTGTTCTTGAAGAAAAAGGACTGATGTTTGATGAAGCAGTTTTTATTGGTTCCGGATTTGGTGGAGGAATTATTGGGAGAGGTGAAGTTTGTGGTGCGGTTTCTGGAGCTGTCATGGCTATTGGATTAGTCACTAAGGCTTTTTATGAGGATTTAGCTGAACACAAATCAGCAACTCGAGAAACTACGAAAATCTTCTATGAACGCTTTGAAGGCATCTATGGCAATTCTACTTGCAATGGGCTGATAGGAATTGATGGGAATGATCTCGATGCTAAAAAAAGAGCCTCTGAAGCTAGTATTTACCGAGAAAATTGTCCTAAATTTGTTCAATCTGCTGTTAATATTGTACTGGATTTATTTACAGATCAATAAAATGAAGAAAGAATTGGGTGAACCAATTCTGTAATATTTTTTATAATACTAATTCTGCGAGTTCCTCTAAGGAGCATTCTAATAGAAATGGATTAAATTGTTTTCCTAGAACATCAGTGAGTTCAATAAGTCGTTTGTGTTTTTCTGTGGTTTTTTGGAATGGCCATTTGTGTTCAGGTTTTGGTGTTATTCCTTGTTTTTCGCAAGTCTCTACACATCCAACAATACCATCAAAAACAACTTTAGGTGTTAGATTTTCTGGTCTTTTCTCGCGAGAATGCATTATAATGCCTTTTATTTTCTTGTCATCTTCATAATAGACAGAAGGTGCGTGACCAAATTTGATGAAGGGTGTAAATGTATGTTTCATTAAAGAATCATTGATAGCTGTAATTATCTCTTCGAATCGTAGAAGGTTTTCACCATAAATCCCGTAGCCTTCAAACAGAGCCATCTGGAAACCTTCGGGGGGATTCCTTTTCGCCATTTTTACTCGAATCTCAGCCATTCGCTCAAATTCTTCGAGGTCAACAGAGGCAAAATCAACGTTGTCGATGTCGTTACAAATAGCTTGTACTTTTTCATCGTATACTGTTGGATATTTCAAGATGAACATTGGAGGATTTGTTGGGTCGGAGATATCTGGATGTCTTGCTTCGACTATTGTTTCACCATAGGTTAGTGGGACATCATACTCGATTAGCCCATAGATAATTTTTCCAAAATTATTCAAGTTGTTTGCATGAATTACTGCATAGCTTTCTTTTCCTGCTTCCGGCATTGTTTTTATCATTACTTTAAGTTTTGAAACAAACCCTAATACTCCATGAGATCCAGCAACGTCAAGCAGTGAAAATCCCTTGTCTATTAGTTGTTTCTCTAAATTCTTATCCTCACAAGTAACCTTAGCTTTACTTAAATCATCGTCAACTCGTTCCACAATGATTTTGTTGTTATTGATATCAAAGAATTCCACTGAGAGGACATTATCAACCATTGTACCGGCAAGCCAAGCGTCATTTCCTCCACCATCAGTACTCATCATTCCACCGAGGGTGGCAATATCTCTGCTTGATGGTGAGACAAAGAACTTCCAGTTTGGTTGTTTTTTCTGAATTTTCTCATTGAACTCGTCAGGTGTTATACCAGGACTCACTATTGCATATCCTTTTCCAAAATTAAGTTCATGAATTTGCTTTAACCTCATAGTACTGATGACAACTTTTTCTCTTACTCCACCAGTACAAGCACCACTCATTCCTGAACCTCCGCCCTTAGTGGTTATTGGAAGATTGTTCTCTCGAGCATAAGTTATTGCTTCTTTGATTTCATCCTCATTTGTTGGAAGAAATACTTCTACATTTTTTGTAGGGTCTATTTTCTGGAAGATGGAAGCATTTGAACCTATAATGTATCGATTAAGTCTTTCCATTTTACTTTGTCTCCTCCAAATTCAATGCTTTTACAAGATATTCTGCAATATCCCCGGTCGTTATTCCGTTTTGTTCGAATTGCTCCAAACAGGAAGGACAACAAGTTACTACACAGGTTCCTTCTTCTTTGAGTTCTTCTTTCTCAATTCGTTGTTTCATGATATCTTGCGCGATTGTATCATTTGTTACTCGAAGCATTCCGCCTCCTCCACAACAAGATGGTTCCATTTCTATGACTTCTATTCCCATCTTCTTCATTAAGGATCTTGGAGCCTGGGTTACTTCGTTGTTTCTAAACAATTCGCAGGGATCATGATACTTTAGGGTGATATCTAGCTTATTTGGAACTGAATCAATTTTCTCATCGAAATATTCAGTCATATGAAGTACTTTTACTGAAGGATCAAGTTTATGATGATCAATTAGCGCTTCCAAACAACCAGGACAATCAGTTACTACTGTTTTTGCTCCTACTTTATGGATTACTTCAGTATTGTGCTCCCTCATTTTGTCTGCTTGCTCTATTTTACCTAGGAGATCTAAGGGGTGCCCACAACAGTATTCCTCTCCACCTAAAATCAAATAGTTCTCATCAAGGTGTTCCATTACTTTTAGGATGGATTTCAGAACGTTTGCATGCCTACTCCTGAACGACATCAAGCAACCAACAAAAAGAATTGTGTCAGCAGTCATTCCTTCACTGTAGACTCGATCATCTATATCTGGGAAGTCATCGTATAATTCCATGGTCCAGGTTTCGGCTCGCATTTCATTGTCTAACCCATAGACATTCATTTCGTCAGTAATGTTCTCCCCTATCCGAACCAGGTTAGGGAATTGATCTACAGAAGCTAGTCTTTCTTCTCTAAAAATATCAGTTAATTTCACTTCGGCATCACAATTCTCAACACAGCGACCACAAACTACACAGGTGAAAATTGTTTTAGCATATTCGTTTGCTAGCTCTTCATCGAATTTATCGGGAAAAGCTTCCTTCAATTTAAGGTAGTATAATTTTCCTCTCGGAGAAAACACTTCATTCTCAGTGGCTCTGTAGATTGGGCAAATTAAAACACAAGATCCACATTGAACGCATTTCTTCAACAATTCGTCAATATCTTCAGTTTTGGTAGTCATAGTTTTGGATTCTTCCGGCATTTATTACTCGCTCTTATTAGCAAGAGAATTCAATTAATAAAGTTAATCTTAGTTTTAATTCTTCAGCTTTAAAATATGAAATATCAATTGTTGTGCTTATTTTTCTCCGTCTTGACTTTTTTTGCCGCTAAAACATTGGTTAAAAATCTAAAGACTACTATTCTTTATAGAAAAATTCTAAGTTAGGATGGTCAACCAGAATTTGACTTCTCAAGACATTGAAGAAACTATGCTTGCAGAACAATTCCATAATGCTATGCGCGGTTTTATTGTAATAGAGGAATCTGGATTACCGAAATATATTGAGTTTCTAACTGAGGAAAAAATTGATGTTGTTTTATTGGCTGGTTTACTTTCCGGTTTGCAATCGCTTGCTGAAGTTATCAGTGAAGAAAAAATTAAATCTATTGAAACTAGTAACTCTAAATTTATTTTTGTTCCCCGAGAGAAATATTTCTATGTTCTTTGGATTGAAAAACGAATCTCCGATATAGAATTATATGATCCAATTATTATGAAGATAATTTCTCGGTTTGAGGGAGCATCCAGTTCTGATATTGAAAACACTCTATTGATTTCCAACCTCACTGAAACCCCCACTTATGAGAAAATCGGTCAAAGAATAGCCAAATTTAGATCGATGGACGTTAGTTATACTGATGCATATAAGAAACTTGATTCTGAAAGTCTAAGCACGGATGATGCTAAAAAGATCGCTGATGAGCTTGCAGGTATTGATGGTGTTTTAATTATAACTGAAAATGGAATGATCGAGCATTTTGAGTTCACAAAAGGAGAATCAATATTTGATATTAATATTTTAACAAATTTCCTAACGGGTTTGCGAAAATCGATCAGAAACCTTGATCCAGGCAGATTGGTTGAAGTTACCACACAAAATTATCGATTTATTATTCATGATAGTGACGATTACTTCTACGTGTTTGAAGTTACTAAGGGATTAGCAAGTGAAGAGCAACTAGAGACCATTATGCAAAGAATCGTTAGGAGATACGAAGGACTCCGAAGAAAATCAGGTATACACATTGAGCTTCTGAATGATTTCGAGTCTGTTCCTGAGCATGAATTATTAGGGCAACTCTCGCTTGAGATGAGAGATCTACAAGGTGATAATGGAAATACTTCTGTTTCTTTGGGCAGACAAACCAGTAAAGTCTCTTTTGGGGATGACGATCGTAAATGGCTTAAAGAAGAAGAACAATTGTGTTCTTTCATGGATGTTTATAGTGAAGTATTTATGGCAGGAATTATTTGTCCTGATAATAAATTTTTTGTGATTGAGAAAACTCTTGATATTAATGATTGGATTAAGTCAGTGAACGATTTAGAATTAAATAAATTATTAGAACTTACAGAACATAAAGAATCAAATCAAGTTGTCCAATTATCGCAGAAAGACAAGGTTTTTCTCTTGCATCGAATAACAGATAATACTATTATATTCGCAGTTTTAGCCAAATCGAATTCAGCTGTTGAAACATATTTAATTCGTTTATCAAAAATTATCAAGAAAATCAGCAAGAATATCACTTAGTGAAATCATCTAAGGTAAATTGTTGACTTTGTTTTTCTTTTCCTTTTACGATCTTAATACCATGATATGATGATGTTTGACCAATTGTTAATGCTCCATAGCTTCCATCAAATCCGGGGGGTGAAAAGCAGAAATTACCCTTTCTAACTTCGATTATTGCTTCAGCTATTTTCTCATCGACTAAACCGGTCAGAATTTGTTCTAATGCTGATAATTTTGTTGTCCATAATTTGCATTCAGTCCCTATTGCAGCAACTATGACTTCGTATATCTGTCGAACACTTTTTGCATTAGGACTCTTTATACCAATCCCATTTGCAATAATTTCTACAAGAGGAACCATTCTGTAAAAATTTCTTTTCTTCCCATACATTTTCCCGTAGTCTCTATCACTTTCCTGTGCTTGTGATAATTCAATTGCTCTTTGTAATACTCCAGGTTCTAGGGTTAAATCACAAATTGGGCATATCTTATTCTTTGGAACCATGTCGGGGGAATAAACGCAGTATTCATCTTGTAGGTGATTTCTTATTCCTCCCCGATGACCGGTTAGGAAGTACCGTCCTTCCGACGGGTGAAATTCAGCGGTATAACATACGCGGTTGTTTCTTAACGCATCAATAATTTCTTTGTAAGTAATTTTGTTTAGATCGAGACTTGTTAATTCCCTTCCCAGTCTATTTAATGCCGCTGAATGAGCATCACTATTAGATATTAATGTTAAATCATCTAACTCTGGTATTAATGTGGTTACTGTTGGGTCAGCACTTAGACCTGTTTCAAAGGCATGAATTCTGTCAGCTGCTTCCCCGAAGAAATCTGACATGTAAACAATAGGTGGTTTTGGACCATAAATTCCCAAAGGAACCAAAATATGAGCTGGAATGAATTCTATAAGTGAATCGATGTCCAAAATTTTGTTAATACGTTCACCTACTTCTTCTATGCTATTATTGGTTAAGAATGGCCTCCCCATTGAATTTTTTACCCCGAATTTCTCAATGAGTGTGATTGCTTCGTCTATCGAGTGATAATCCGGCCACAGAAAAATGCAGTGAACTATTTTTCGATTTACTCCTATTGGAGCTGTTACTGCAATTTCGGTCTGCAAGACAAATTTTGTTTGCGCTTCCTTCTCAGTAGCGTTTTTTAATTCGAAAACTCCATCTTCATCCTCATCAACTAATTGGTCTTTCAGTATTGTTAACCAAGGTGGATAAAGGCAATCGCCAGTTCCAACAACTCGAACGCCTTTTTTTGGCATGTTATCAACGGCAGTTCTTAAATCGAGACTCCCTGTACCACCTGCATAGGAGGAATGGGAATGCAAATCGCATACAATGCCTTTTTGGAATTCATCAGACAAATCAGTTTGATCTTGTGAAGAAGTCATTACCGGTCAAAAATGAATTATCACTGTAGTTTAATAATTCTTCTTGAAAATCATTAAAAAGTAAAAGAGATAGGTGTAAAAGAAGAGAATGTACAAATTTCTTATATTGTATTTAATTAGAGGATAAGACATCATGAATCAGGAAGAGACAACCAAGAAAGAATTAGTTATTTCTGAAGGAAAAAAATCTTCCACTAATGAAAATGATTCATTGAATATTTTAACCTCAAAAGTTAAGGAAAACGTTCCTAGAATTACAATAAAACAAGCTATTTTAGCGAATCTTATAGTTGGGCCAATAGCTTTAGCAGTATATTTTCCTTTGGAACTAAGTGATTTTAGAATAATGGGAGATGAATATTTCTTTCATGCACTACTCTCATTCATTTGTTTTGCAATCATCCCTTGTATATACCTAGCAATTTTTCGAATAAAAACAGGTAAAGGTTTTCTTTTTTTCATGGCAACTAAGAATGGTCTGCGTCCCAAGAATATCATTAGTAGTTTACTACAAGGGTTAGCAATGCATGCGGGAATATTCTTTCCGTGGATCGTACTCTCACAAAAATACATCGATAATGTCTACCCGCTTTATTATTTTCTAGGGAATTCACAAGAATGGTTTTGGTGGATATTTTTTGTTTCACTAAATGTCATTATGTTTGAATTTTACTCAAAAGCATTTGTTCAGATACAATTCTCAGAAATACAAAACGAATTTACAATCCTAGGTCGAAAAATCACTTTAAAAGATGGGAGGTTCTTAGGATTTATGTTACAATTCGCTGTATGGATGTTTGGGCATATCCAAGAACTAAGATGGTTGCCGACTTACATTGGACCAATAAATGCAGTGTTTTTCATAATAGTCTCAGGAGTTTTAACAGGGTGGACAGTCTATAAAACAGAAAACATCTTCGGAGTAACTCTAGGACACATCATGTTAAACGTCTTTATAGCGATAACTTTTAATTTATGAAGAGAAAATTTTTCCTAATAAAAAGATTCAAAAATAGGAACCACAAGAAAAAATAACAAACAATGGGCCGATAGATCAGCTTGGTAGATCGTCTGATTTGCATTCAGAAGGCCGCGGATTCAAATTCCGCTCGGTCCACCATTTCTTCTTTTTTTAAAAACAAATTATCCTACGTGATCGACACTTTTTCCTCTTCTGTGCAATCTCAATTTTAATTCTGTCATTAAATCTGATCTTTTGAATGTGTCTTCTTCAGCGTCTGCAGAAGAAATGCTTAATGCTTGATTTAAGTATCGATTGAGTTGTTGGATATTTTTTATTGTGTCCTCTTCTATTGCTGAACAAATAACTGTGCTCATGTGTTCTGGCGACACTTTTTCGAAGAAAATATCGAAGGTATCTATTTTTATGTGTCCTTCCCCTCCAACTTTTACTTTTCCTAAGCGACTCATATATTCTTCTAGATTTATTTTCCTCAAAGTTAATTCAATTGAATTTAATATTTGTGGATTTCCACCTTGTTGTACTGCCCCAACTATTAGTTCAACGTTTTCTGAATAAACCGCTATTGCTTCAAATCCGGGATTATTGTTTAATGTCGCATCTATTATATCGGTTAATCTTTCTGCTGTTTTTTCTCTTATTCTATCTATTTCTGCCTTCTCCATTGTTGTTGAAATGTCAATCGCAGGTGGAGTTATTGCTGTTTCACTTGTTTTTATTGGCTCTGCTAATTTTGGCGGTGTAACTGGAGGGGCGGCAATTTTTTCTTTCACCGGTTGTGGAGTTATTGGTGGTGAAATTTTAGTGGTATTTTCTACAGCTCTTGTTGGTTGTGTTATACGTGATTCTTTAACTATAGGTGGTGTAACTGCTGAAGTTATAGGTGTTGTCGGAGTAGATTCTATTCTTCTTGGTTCGACTGGTACCGACATCCTTTTCGGCATCAAATCTAGGAGCATTCTTTGGAAGATTTGATTTGTTGAATCAGAATAAATACTTGTTAGTGTTTTAACCATCTCCCCTGGGAACATGCTTTCTATTGGTTTGAATAATTGTGCAATATGTGCTAATCCTTGCTTCACTTGCCCTTCTTTTCCAGGATCTACTTTATTATACAATAAATATCCTTTAACTCCCTTGATAGAATTTGCAATGCTTTTCAACCAAACACTAAAGAAATTTACCGTTTCTTGATATTTCGGTGGATTTTGAACATCCACGACAAAAACTATGGCACTTAAATCGTTAACTAATTCAGTATTACCAATATATCCTTGTCGGAACTCCTTCCCACCTCCTGCATCGATGATTGTATAATCGGTTCTAAGAAAGTCATGAGTATATTTGGCAATCCCTCTTGTTGGTTGTATTTTTTGTAGTTGCACAGGATCCTTTTTCAAGAAGAATTTTTGATAGAGAGAGGTTTTCCCGACTCCATCCAAACCGATTAGTAAAATTTTTTGCATTATTGATCACTTGAGGAGGTTGTGTTTTCTTAAAATGCTATTTAACCCTTAGTTTTATTGAGTGGTTTTTGTTTTCAGTGTTCATTTTTATTTCTTTCGACTAAAAACACTTACTATGTAGGTAATTACATAGAAGAATTGATTATATAATCCTAATCTTTACTCGCTTTATGTTTTCTCTGATACAATTATAAATACATACTTTGGTTTCCGTATCAATTTTCCCATTTGGAGTGATTTTTAATATAATTCCTCCGAATTGATTATTATCTAATTATGAACCTACACAATATTTGAGGATATTCTATCTCGGAGGTATTGTATTGATTCAAGCTATATGGATTATTACTGATACTGGTCAATGTATTTTCAGTCACAAATATATTGAACTTGAAATTGATGATCAGTTAATTTCTGGACTACTTGTTGCTTTTGATGCTTTTTCTTCTGAAAGCGGTATTGGCGGTGTTCAACAAATAGGTGGTGAAGATAATCAATTCATTTATGATTCTTCCCAAAAGCTCTTAGTAGCTGCCCTTGCAGACAAAGGTAACAGCTACATTTCTTTTCTATGATGGACAGATAATTAGTATTCTAAGTCAAATTTGGATCTTGCCATTAATGACTACTGCAGTTAGTCAAACCGAAGAATTAACAATGAATAGATCAAATTTAATCGTCTTATTCACATTCTACTTTACTTATGGAATTGCTTTTGTTCTCTATGGAATTACAGGATAAATGAGAATTCATTACTATTTTTTAGTGGATTTCTTAGTAGTTGTTTTCTTTGCTGCTGATTTCTTTGTGGTCTTTGAATTTGATGATTTTGTTTTTGCAGCACTAGTCTTTGGTTTCTTCTTACTTGTTGTAGTTTTCTTTGGTGTCAGTTTGCTTAATGGTTGATCAGAAATTACTTGATAGATCCATTGCCCATCATCATAGCCTACCCATCGACCTGGTAGGGTCCCTATATAGATTAAATCCTGGGTTAGATAATATGATTCACCTTCTGTCAGACCGATTACTTCTTGAATATCCACTAATGATGCATATGATTTTCCATCTAAGAAATTTACCACTTTTTTCACTGCTTCCGGATTCCATCGTTCCATGATCGAAGTTTCGACCTCTACAACTTCTTCCGTACCCTTCTTCTTCTTACCCCTCTTTTTCTTCTTCTTCACTGGCTCGGGTTCAGGTTCCTTGTCTTCTCCTTTCTTTATTTCATCTAAGAAATTATTTACAATCTCAGGATTTTCTAAATGTGAAACTAAGTATGTTCCAGCATATTCTTTCATATTGAAATCAGCTGTAGTCTCCATGAGCGTTTCTCGTTGCTTTTTTCTTGCTGTGGGAGTTAGGATCAAGCGAATCATTTCTTCCTTTTCATCTATGATCATTCCAACAGGTTTATCTTTTAGTTCATCTGGTTCGCATTCTACGAGTTTTTTGCCGACTAAAGAATAGACTTTCAAACCTTTTTCCATCCAAGTATTTCTTATAAAATAAATCGATATTAAGAAATATTAGTGTTATTAATAGTACATTTGAAGCACTTTTTATACTTTTATGGATAAAGGTATAGTAGGAAACGTTGTGAAAAACTTATGACTCCGGAATCAGCCAAAAAAGAAAAAATACCTCAATTCAAAGAGGATGTTACACTTAAGGATCTAGGAATAAAACCAAATTGTCCACATTGTGGCAGTGATTATGTTTTTGGCATGAGTCGAATTGTAGGATACTTTTCTGTTATTGAAAGTTGGAATAAATCAAAACAGGCTGAATTAATACAAAGACAGAAAGGAAATTATTGGTCCGAGGAAGAAATATAAAAAACATTTTTTCTGTAAAAATAGCTTTTTTTTGTCAAAATGAAAAGTCTTAAAGGTAAATTATCACTTATTTTACATAACTATTAGGAGTTTATCAAATGATTTCGCAAAAGCAATTTCAATCTACACTTAAGAAACTCGCTGGATTTGAAGGCGTTAGAGGAGTAATTATTACCACAAAAGAAGGTTTACCAATATCCAGTGATATTGAAACAGATAAAACTGAATCTGTTGCCGCACTTGTTTCTTCCTTAGTAGGAAAAGCAACTCAAGCTGTAGAGCAGTTGAATGAAGGTGATTTGAATTTCTTCACCATCGATACAACAAAAGGCGAAATTTTGGTTGCTCCTGAAAATGAGTATATTCTCATTGTGTTAAAAAACAAACAAAAATAGAATAATATGAAGCTTGAATTTTCAAAAGCTTCACAGTTCTCTTCTTTTATAGAAAGAAAAAAGATAATTTGTATACGTTTTAGAATTTCTCTAGTTCTTTAAGGGCTTCTTCTAAATTGTCTTCCATTGATTCGTCTGCAGCACTAGCTGCCTCTTCAGCAGCTGATGTTGGGAATTGTATTTTCTCAGATAAGAATTCATTCAGAAGCTTTTCTATCTCAGAAGCCTCTCGCTTTAATACAAGTCGAACTAATCCGATATTTACATCGTTATCAGTGATAACACAAAGGATCCCTTTACCACAACTCGCAGCGAAAATTTTGCCTTTACTAAATTCAGATGAGACAATATCTAGATCCCCAAGATCCAGGTTAACTCCTTGTTCTTCACTTGCTACGAAAACTGCACTGGCAATCGCTCCTACTCCATCTACGTCTATTGGAAAGTACGAGAATTTTGAGACATGAGCAATTGTTAATCCTGTTCTATCGACTAGGATAACTTTTCTGATGCCAGCTTCTGCTTTTATTATTTTACTTAAGACATTGTCAAAGGCTTTTACGTTTATCATTTTAGTACCAGCCGTTTTTTTATTGGTTCTACAATTTAAATAATAGACTATAGTTTCTTTCCTTACTAATATTTTTGCAACCGAGTTTAAAAAGATTCATGTTTCTGTAATTTCTGTACAAAACGTTTCCTCTGTTTTTCCACATTGGGTAGTTTTTTATTACGCTATGAAAATAGATATTGTGTGATACCATAGAACTGTGATTTCGTTTGGAGTGGCCAAAATTTTGAGTAAAAGTAAGAAAGAGAAAGATACTTCTTCAATTATTGATGTTAGAACCATTTGTAATATTTGTAAAAAGGTAGATGTCTTTCAAATTCCAACCAAAGAAATGCTACCACACATTGGTGGTTTGTACCAAGTTTCTACAATTCATTATTGTAAAAAAGATAAAGCAATGGTTATGACTATTGTTCTTGATCGTAATCATGCTGTTAGGCAAACTACTGTTTCACCTTTTGTCGCAGAAAGAGAAGTGGAAAGATGGTCTCCTGAAAAAGTTGCGGATATCAAATTTCTCGTTAAACAAATTCGAGATGCTGATAGGATTTTTCATGCGGTTCTCTCGGGTAGAGTTGTTGTTATTGCTAGCACAAATAAGACTTTCGTTAAACGTATTATTCAAACTTTGGAATTATTCTCTCCGACAAAGTATCCACAATCCATTGAGTGGACTACAAAAGTGGATAAGGATATGAAAATAATTGGTACCACACCAAAGCTTGCCGAGGAGTATAAAGGCGCAGTAATCGCTAATTTGGATACAAATAAGATTTTGAATAGCAAACCATCCAATTATGGACGGGAATTTTTAGACGATCTTATAACGCTTGAACCAAAAGGAATGGCTTATGCAGCAAGATTAAAAATTGCTATGTTAGTTGAATTCGCAAAAATGATTATTGAATTAAGTAAGGTACCAGATATTGGTGCCAAAGCCATTGATTTAGTTAAAATGGATGTTAGTGCAGATGCTTTAGAACTAATTCTAGATATCGTCCATGGATTTGATCCTACTACAATGGAGCTACTTAGAGAAAACTGGTTATGAGTTCCAAAACAGTAATTCAGTATGAGTATCAGTTGAATTAGGCTTTTTCATCAAATAAATAAGAAGCTAATCTCTACTTCACAATTACGAGTTGACAAGCAATTATAATGAAGCAGAGATAATGCCTATGAGAACAACAAAGTCCTTGATTGGTAATTCATCAACCTTTTTCCCTTGAGATACTTTAACGCTTTGTGTTTTACAGAAAGCAGAGAAATTGTACAAATCTTTCGTTAGCTGTTGTACTTCTCCCTTCAAGGTATCAATAACTGCATTAAAAATCTCTGCTGATTTCTTTGAGTGTTTTTCTGCTTCCCTAAACAGTTTTTCAGCTCTAGCTCTTTCTTTTATATTCGCGAATTCCTGTGCTTGAACTATTGCTTGGCAGGATTTATAGAAGAGCATAGCCCCTTTTGTATGGTAAAACTTCTTTTCCATATATTGCCAATTTATTATGTCTTCAGAAGCCATTGGATGTTTTTCTTTGTGTTTAATTATTGCTTCATAATGAGAAGTTAATCGTTCCCAAATAGTTATCATGGAATCAAACATAGCACCATGATTTTCAATAATTAAGGCTGCTATTTCTTTTGGCACTTTACTGAGATCTATGGTCCCTAGAATATCAGGGAGGGTTCGCAATAAATATCTAGCAAAGAAGTATTGATTGCCAGTTTGAAGTATTGATGCTTCTTTCAAGTGGCTTTGCACGAAGGTTTTGCTGAACGCCTCATTTACAAAAGAGTGTAATTCTTCTAACACATTTCCTTTTTCTAAGTTATCAAATGATTCCTTTGCCCCAATAAAACTTTTAACAAGTAAACAAAGCGCTTTTGTGGAATTTTTTTCTTTCAATCCCTTTAGTCTATGAGCTTCGCTGTGTACAATATTTAGTAATGCCTTGCTTTTGGAAATCAGAATTTTCCTATCTTTAACAAATGATGGTATTAATAGAATTGAAATTAGTATATCTTGCAATTTTACTGTTTCGGATTCACAAAAAGCATTCTTTATCTCAAAATCCTTTTGATCATCTTCCCAGGGTAGTTGAAGAAAAGCTCTACTGATATTATCTATTCTCCCTTTGAAGATTACACCTAGCCTTCGGAACCCTTTCTTGATTTCATCTTTAATTCGTTTTATTGATAATTTCTCGTGTTCTGCAAGTATCTTCAAGTTCTCAAGAACAAATCCAACTGTATTTAGAAATTCTGATTGATTATAGAATTCTATATTTGCTAAGGGAGCTTCAGATAGAGATGTTAAACTAGTTATTCTTGCTTGTAGTTCCTTTGCAGGAAGTTCTTGGGAAGATATTTCGATAATAGAGCATGATAATGCAACTAGTGTTGTAAAAACCTCTGTGAATTCAATATTTGCTTCAATTTGGTCAACTAGATCTTGGGATATAACCGATTCTACAGGTAGTTGAGTCATTTCTTTTAGGCTTTCATTAAATTCTTTATTTGCTATCATAAAATAGTCATAAGCTTGTTGATGATTATCAAGCATAAGAGAGTTTATTGCTAACTCAAGGTAATATGAGCCTGTAGCTAGTTTTGCTTGTCCCCTACAAAGTGCAATCTCAAAATCAATTGTTAATAATAAGCTTGGATCAAGAGGATTTTTTGTTAAGATTTCTCGTGCTTCTGTAAAGTGTCTATCTGCTCGAGTATAAATGAAGAATTTGAGTAGCTGATCATCAAACCAGAAGTTCTCTTTGGCAATTTCAAGAACTTTTGAATAACTATCCTTGTACAAAGTGCCTTTGTATCGCAGATTTTTGATTTTACGTTCTAGAATTAATTCTTTATGTTTTTCTTTCTTTGATTTGATAGATTCCAGACTACCTAGCAAATATGATTCGAAGTTAATTTTCCCAATAGAAGACATCATTTTGAGATATTCTTCATCAATAAGTAGTTCTTTTCCGAGACTAAATAAAATAATCTCTGAGAGTTCATGTGTTTGTTGAGCGTATTCATTGAATATAGAAGTGTCTTTCGTTGTTTTGAAGACTCCTTCTAAGATTGTTTCATAGTAGAGAAGGGAGAGAACTCGAGCAAAAAACTCTTGAAGAATGGATTGATCTCGTGAGCGAGTAACAACCTCTAATGCTTTGGGGTTACTTTTTAGGGATTTAATATTGTCTGTTAGGGTTTCTTGATACTCGTATCGTTCAAGTCGAGAAGCTGTTGCTATTTGGTTTAAAGCCAAAGCACAACTCTTTGCAAAATCAGGCCAAGAATCACAAATATCTTCAATTTTTGCACTATTCACTGCAGAGAAAAGTTCTTTTCGTTTCGCATCAAAATTAATTAGTCTATCAAATAATTGATCCTTTAGAACATCAAATAATTCTGCTTTTGTCATGAATGAATCTCCGGCAAATACTAAACCCATGAATTCTACACGAGAATATTGAATAATTATTGCATACTTAAATTAAATTGTTCCTCAAGAGGCAAAATAAGGTAAAATTATTGAAAATTAGTATCTGTCTTGTGGGATAATTTTCCTCTCTTTGAATAAGATTATTTCTCCACAATTAGGGCAACTAAAATATATTCGTGGATATTGATATGAGTAAACCTTCAGTTTGACAAGATTTCCACAGTTATGACAAAAACGGAGTTTTTTTAATTCTTTTTCTGCAGCCCTTTGCATTTCAGTTGACATTGTACCCCACTAACCTTTAGAATCATATATTTACAATTCTAATATTTTAATGGAAACTTGTCCCAGAGAGATAAACGAAAGTATCCAAGTTGTAAAGAAAGAAATAAGTTTTTTTGATTTTATTCTGTGGGTGTGTCTTTATGTTTGAACTCTCTCTTACCATCAGTTGAAACTCTCCAAGTAGCTGAAGCTGATTGTCTCCTCAGAGCTTGTAATGCTCGAATGAATATCATCGCAAACATTGTCAATAATATGATTGGTAGTTTTATTTGCATAAACCAAGGAGTCCATGGAAATCTAAATTCCGGCATGTGACTCCAGGGTGGGTTTATTCGTATAAACATGACCAGAATGATTTCAAGAATAATTATTACTAATGTACCAATTCTAACATTTGCTTTAAAGAGTAACATCGCTGTTATTATCCCCACCCCATAAAAAACCAAGAGTATTGGATTAAGATACCAGATAACGCCTAAAAAAACTCCAAGTCCTTGTCCTCCCTCAAATTTCAAAAATATAGAATAATTGTGTCCAGCAATACAACAGGCAGGCCCGAGAATACTTGCGAGTGTATGCCAGATATTTGATCCATTTGGAGCGATGAAGAAATCAAGAGCGAATAGTTGATCAATTAATGCTATGGTTATTGATCCTTTTAAAAAGTCAAGTATTATTATTGGCAGACCAATTTTCAGGCCATAGGTAACTACAGAATTCATTCCGCCAGGATTCTTTACTCCATGATTTCTAAGGTCAACTCCTGTTGCTCGTTTCCCAATCCACACAGAAAACGGTATTGATCCTAGTAAATATCCTCCTAAACAAGCCAGAATTACACATGTTATATAGATAGCAATCATTTAGATCAAATCGCTAAAAATTGATAATATACAATTTAGATTGATTATCATTATTATATTTTTTACTGAATTTATTAGTGAAATAAGGTAAGACTGAGTTATGTTGATAATCATGAAACCATTACTTCAATGATTGTGTATGAATACCACATTCTCCTCCGCACTTACTTGTTCCAATCCACCGGCCTTCTCGTTCGAGAGCATCATCACTTATTAGTGTTGTACAAGGCTCACAACCCAAGCTTCGATAACCTCTGGCATAAAAGGGATGAACAGGAATACTGTTAATAGCCATGTAACGCCAAATATCAAGTTCAGTCCAATTAAGAATCGGATTTATTTTAAATAATCCACCCTTTTCCTCAATTTCCTTATAGTCCTTACGAGTTCTTCCTTCTGTATTTCTCAAACCACAAATCCATGCCTCTAAATCCTTTACTGCTTCTTTAGTGGGTTCAACTTTTAAAATACGGCAGCATTCGTCGGGATCAGTCTTTGGAAGATCCGGATCTACTCTTTCTTTTGAGATATATTCAACTAAATTCAGATTGTAATGTTGAATCATTTTATCTTTGTACTCAAAAGTTTCTTTCGGTTTAAAAGGAGTCATAACTGAAAAAATTCTGATGTCGGGTTTAATCTGTAGAGCTAAATGTACTACTACCATACTGTCTTTTCCAAAGCTACAAGCCACTTCTACTTTATCACCATATTCTTTAACAGCATCAGAAATGATTTGCTTAGAATGTTTTATCTTATTAACTATCGTATTTTCTATAAGATTTTCTGGTGATTTATTTATAGTTAAATTCATTGCCTAAACCTATCCTTTATTCTTGATTTGTGTTTTGAAAAATTCAAAAGAATTTTCAAATGAGTCGTTTTAGAAAATATTCGAGGACTATATAACAATTACTTCCTTTTACCGAAAGTGAGTAGAATTGTAGAGAAAAAGAAAAGTGGCAGGCGTGAGGGGATTTGAACCCCT
>DAOVPS010000210.1:0-4452 GCA_030629105.1 Candidatus Heimdallarchaeota archaeon | reverse complement strand
TTTTGAATTATGTTCTAGCTGTCAAGTAGGTCGATATGCGAGTTGTTTATGTTTAACAGGAACTGGTGACGGTTCTAAACTCGAAGAGAAATATGGTGGAAAGAATAATTGGGGAGGATATGGCGGAGGAGGATTCAGCGAATATGTTCTTGGTTTTGAGAAGCAATTTTACATAGTTCCTGAAAATGTTCCAATTGAAGTTGCTGTTTTGGCGGAACCATTTGCAGTATCCATACATGCAGTTGCTAATAATCTTCCAAAAGATTCTGATACGGTTATAGTTATTGGTGCGGGAATTATTGGTTTATTAGTTATTGCTGCACTTAGAGCTTATGGCTCAAAATGTCAGATAATTACACTAGCTCGCTATCCTCTTCAAGCTGATTGGGCTAAGAAACTCGGTTCTAATGAAGTAATCATCGAAAGAAAAACCGATCTGCTCTATGAAAAAATTGCCGAATTAACTAATGGGAAATTATACAAACCAATGTTCAGTAAAAAAGTACTTTTTGGGAATACTGGTCCAGATATAATATTTGATTGTGTTTCAAATAATCATACTTTGGATGATTCATTGCGGTTAGTGAGAAGTAATGGTCGAATCGTCATTCTAGGACTTGATTTCGGAGTTACAAAGAAAGTTGATTGGTCTATTGCAGCCTATAAGGAAATTGAAGTTATTGGATCAATGATTTATGGTTTGGATGATTTTCAAGGCAGAAGAAAGCATTCATTTGAAATTGCATTGGAAATTCTTGGTAAGAATCCCATTTTGTATCAAAACTTAGTAACTCACAAATTTCCCATTGACGAATACAAATCAGCATATAACGTTGCAATGCATAAAGGAAAACATCAAGCAATAAAAGTAGCTTTTGAGTTTCCTAAATAATTCTTCCCTAATTTCCTCGCATCAGAGGTCTTTTTATTTCTTTTTTTAAACATCTTTTTGTTCTAATGTTAGAGTAAATAGGTTTTTTAGAATCTGTAGGATTTGAATTAATGAAAGAAAAGGGGAATCAAACTATCTTTTTAACAGGTAACAACACGAAATATTATCGTGAAATTGAAAATGAATATCAGAAACAAAAAGAGATAGTAAGAAAATTCATTAAAAATAATTTTCGTCCAACAAATGATTTATGGGTGGCAGCAGTCTCACAAGCTGTTGGAAAAATTGCGAAGGCTACAGAAAACAATGATAATCAAGTTCTTGAAAAACTAATTCTACAGTTTATTTCACAATTACTGGTTTGGTTAGAGGTTTTTGAGAATCCTAATTTTGATGAAGTAACTCTCCCAAAAACTCATATTCATAATCCATCGTTCAATACAATTTTAGTGAAACTGGTTGGAGAGCTATCTCGAGCAATTTTAAGTAATGATAACCAGAAAGTGCGAAATAAAATAGTTGTTTTTCGATCATTCTGTGACCAGTGGATTGACCGAATAGATAATACAGAGAACGAGCAACTACAAAGAAAGACTTCATCAATAAAAATTGTAGAGGAATTTTGGGAAAAAAAAGACTTACTGTCCGAGAAACTAGAGGAAATGTTCTCAGAAGTTAAGAATGAGACTTGAATACTGACAAACTGCTAATATTAGTCATTAATTGTCAGAATTATGTCTATTTTTATATTGGTTAATGTCCATATAGTATCTTGAACCTATCTCGGCCAAATAAAGGGTTCCTAGCCGGCTCCGTGTTGGTTGAACCTTCTTTCATCATTCAACACCCTCCCTAAATAAGAAGGAATTTAACTCTTCCCTATTTTTCCAGCGCGGACCGACTAGTCATTTTTTTTTCTTCGCCTAAAGCTTTTTAATTTGGTTTTAGCAGTTAGGGTATTACCAATTTATGAGGGTGTAGTTGTGAGTTACGAATACTTAGAACATACGGCAGATACCATTGTTCATGCAAAAGGATCTGATTTGAAAGAAGCATTTGAACAAGCAGCATTAGGTTATTATAACGTTTTATCAGATACAGCAACAGTTGAGCCCAAGTTCACAAAAGAAGTAACCATTGAATCTGAGGATTACAAAGCATTACTTTTTGATTGGATTGATAATTTAATTTATTTCTTTGACACAGAGCTTTTCATTGCAAATGAAATTCATATTTCGAGAATGGAAAAACTCGAAAGTAATATGATTACTTTGTCTGCTATTTTGCATGGTGAGGTTTTCGACCTGAAAAAACATCCTCAAGAAAGTGAAGTAAAAGCTATGACTTATTCTTTCATGAAAATTGGTGAAAATTACGTTGAATTTACACTTGATTTGTGATTCAATGAATTAGCAAGGCAATAATGTATTATTAACACAAAAAAATACACATTCTACTGCTAAATGGTAATAACAAAACTCATTAGGTAATTATGCAGAGCTTCGAAGAGTGAGAATATGGCTAAAAAGAGAGATCTAGTAAGAGAATTACTGGATAAACATTGTCTGATTACACCAGAATCTTATGAAATTCTTGAAGATTTGGATGATGATGTCGTTGATATTGATAAACTAGCTGAAGCTCTAAAAGATGAAATTGTTGTCACTCCTGAGAAACTAAGAGAAGCACTAGCATCCTTCGAGGAGTTATTATCTGAAGGGAATCTTGAAGTAGAAGAATCTAGTGAATTAGTAGAGCGAAAACCGGAACCTAAAATTTCCAGTCCTAAACCTGAAATAGTTACAAGTCAAGAAGATGTAAAACTCACACCTAGTGCAAAAAAGCGAAAAACGGAATTTAAGCCAATAGGAATGCAAATCAAAACAAAGATGAAAGTATTACATGAATCATCAGGACAAACTACTGTTGAAGGTACTCTCAGTGATTTTAAGCAATATTTTACCAGTCGCTATAACCAATTATTTGCTATTTTAAGAGGAAGAGGGGATGTATCTGGGTCTATAGGAATAAAGGATCTTGAGCGAGCAAAACTAGAAGCAAATGAAAGAATATCTATTATTGCCATTGTTACAAATAAGCGAACACTAAAGAGTGGAGGAATATTACTAGAGCTCGAAGACCCAAATGGTAGAATTACCGCAACTATCCCTGCTAAAATGCAAGAATTGTTAGTTAAAGCAGGTGCGCTACTTGAAGATCAAGTAGCAGGATTTTTTGGACGTCTTTATGAAGGAAGGTTTATCTTAGATGATTTTGTCTTCCCAGACATTCCGATTACTATGAGAAAAACAACAATAGATGAGCCAATTAGTGTATGTATGACTAGTGACTTACATATAGGAAGTAAGGAATTTCTAGAAGACTCATTCAATGATTTACTCGATTTTCTTAATGGTAAGATTGATGATCCTTATCAACAAACCTTAGCAAGTCATGTTAAATATTTAATAATAAATGGTGATTTGGTAGAGGGTATTGGTATTTATCCGAAACAAGAAGATGACCTTCTCATAACAGATATTTATGACCAATACACAAAAGCTGACCAAATACTGTCCAAAGTACCTGAGTGGATACATATTATAATTACTTCTGGAAACCACGATGCTTGCCGACTTGCATTACCACAACCAGCAATAAGTAAAGAATATGCTCCTGATCTTTGGAATCGATCTAATGTTACATTTCTGTCAAATCCCACAACAGTAGATTTACACAAAAAAACATTCTTAATTTATCATGGAAATTCTTTTGAAGATGTTGCATCCCTCACCCCCGGACTCAGCATGAATGATCCAAACGGTCCAATGCTTCATACATTAAGATACAGACATCTAGCCCCAACTTTTGGAAGAAGAACAAGTATCGTTCCAAGTGTGAAGGATGAATTAGTAATTGAGAAAGTTCCAAATGTGTATCATACTGGACACATTCACATTAATTCTCACACACAATATAGGGGAGTGGATTGTATAAATTCAGGAACTTTTCAATCACAAACAGATTACATGAGTTCAAAAAATATCGTTCCAACTCCAGGAAGAGTTCCAATATTAAACTTACATACAAACAAGCTTCATGAGCTTGTTTTCTTCGATGAAAGCGAAATTAGAAAGTGAATGTTCTATCGATTAGTATCGAAAACTTTTTCTTTAACAGAACAAGCGAAAGTACGGAGACTAACAATTGACAAATCCCTGGATTCGTATTATGCGCCCTTTTAATTGCTTCCTTCTTACAATGTGTGCAATAGTTGGTATTATGGTTAGTAATCCCGAAGAATTCTATTCAGTATCTGATCTTTTAGGTCATTTGCCTACTCTAGTTATGATTTTCATTGGTGGCTGGGCACTTAGTGCTTCTGCTATGGTTCTGAATGATTACTTTGATATTGAAGTTGATAAAATAAACGATCCTAAGAGACCTATACCTTCCGGTGAAATCACTCCAAAACAAGCTTTAACTTTTGGCATAATCTTGATTGCCGTAGGCATTTTGATGGGTATTGGTATTGATTTGTTTGAAAACATTAGGCATGG
>DAOVPS010000050.1:0-16866 GCA_030629105.1 Candidatus Heimdallarchaeota archaeon | reverse complement strand
TGTCAAACAAACCTTTCAAGTCAAGGTCTAATCCCCAACCCCAATCAACAAAGAGAATATCGAATCCTCCCTCAGAATATTGAGGGATTGGATAGGGTCCGGGATATCCCCACGTTCTGGAAGATATTTGCGCCCATCCTGTGTGATCAAAAACATCTATCCCTATTCCTATTTTTGGTAATTCTTCAACCATTACTGATGCCCATTGATTTCTTGCAGGGCAAGTGGCTGGTGCCATGAGACTCACTGAAAAGAATGGTCCTGGATTTTCAGCCTCGACTACTCTTGTTTCAGTAAAAACTGATAGCACAAAAACTATCATTACTATTGCTATCAATATTTTCTTTGTTTTTTTCTTCTTCCACATTTCCAAACCTCTTCGTTATTCTTACTTCATTTCTCCTTCATGTTTTTTTTCTTATTTTTGATTTTTTAAAATTAAAAGTTATAATTATGCTACAAACTGCACAGAAAATCGTACTAGCGAAAATACTAGCTACTTCTGTAGCGCAACAATACACAAAACCAGCTTGTTCTTTGTAATGCAATGAAACATCTGGATTGTATTCATATGACACTAAATCTTCATCTGCCAAGAAATGATTAACCGGCCAAGGAGTTATTCCAGGTTCCGCATAACCATCTAGAGTTGTTTCGATGATATGATTTCTTGGTATCACATGACTTATTGCCTTACGTAAATATCTACCAGAATCGGGAGTTGCAATTGGACAGAGCATACCTGATCCTATATATGGATGTTTGATATTTACAGCTATCTCTTCTGATCGATAATCTAATGTTGTCTTATTATACAAATCGGGGATATTGATCTCATTTGGATAAATTTGGAAATTGGAATCAATCATATCTATTTGACCAGTAGCTAATGCATCTATTGCTTCTGTTTTCGAAGATTGATGGACAAAATAAAGGTCATCTAGAATTGGATCTTGAGCATTTGTTAAATTCTTATAATATGGATTCTTAACCAAATGAATGATTCTGTCTTGTTCATTATAACTTTCAAGTTTGTAAGGACCAGCCCCAATAATCTTTTCCGGAGAATTTATTGCCCAATTCTTTGCTGTTTCAGCTTGTAAATTATATTCGACATCTTTCCAAATATGGTAAGGTAGTAAAGGTACATCCATTTTGTTCTCTGAGTAAATTGTTGGTTCGTCTGATAGAATAATCTCAATATTATGTTCATCTATGATTGAGGTATTGAAGACATTCCATTCTAAGAGAGGATTCCAGTTTGTTGGTTTTGTTAGATTTTCATACAAGTCAAAGCTATACTTTACATCTGTGGTATTTATTTTTGTACCATCACTCCATTTTGCAGTGACATCTAACTCAAAGTAGTATGTCTTTCCATCAACAGAATAATAACTAGAAGCTATTTTTGGTCCAAATGCTCCATTGTAAGGAGATTCCATATTGCGCTCTATTAGACTTTCAAATATATTGTTTAACCATTGAAAGTCATTTGTATTCGATGTTTTTTTGGATAAAATTGGATGGAATTCTTGAAATTCATAATTAATTCCATAATATAAATCCGATTTTATTGGGTGATTCCAATTTGCCATGGTTTCAGCTTTTTTATTCCAAAGTAATGTGTTTATTCCTGTAATATCTTCTTTCATATAATAGAATGCATAATCGTAAAGTATTGTGATAGATGGTACATCCTCATAAAGAAGTGCTTGAACATCATGAGCATACTGGATTTTGTCAGCTAAAACAATTGATTGTGAAAGATTTCCGGTTGCCCAATCCATTAATTTGCTATTATATTGGTAAATATTCTCACCATTTGGAATTGTAGCATTTGAATGAAAATACGGTGATGGTTCTATTTCTAAATCCCAATTTCGTTCCATAAACAGTAAATCATATCCACCTTCATTGTGAGTTGGAACGGGATAAGGACCTGGATAATCCCATGTTCTTCGAGCTATTTCCTCATAGGACATGATTTCGATAGCATCTACTCCTATCCCGATCTTTCTTAGTTCATGAGCTATAATCTCAGCCCAAACCACTCTCATAGGTTCAGTATCAAGACATATAATACTAATGGTGAAAAATGCTGGCGGATATTCAAAACGACATGCTTCAGTATTATTAGATAACAAAATGAATGATGATAGAATTACTATAATTATTAAAAAATTCTTTATCTTTGTTTTTCTCAATCCTTAAACCTCCTTCTTCTATTAAAAATAACAATTCCTCCTCCCATGCAAGCTATAATTCCAAGGATTGTCTTTAATCCCAATCCCACATTTATACTATTACCAACATTTGAACTATCAATGTTGAATCCAGCTAACTCCATATAAGCCAATGCTGTACTCACACTGTATTCGTATGGTTCTAGTGAATCATCAAATCCTATTATTCCTTTTGGCCAAGCAGTAACACCCGGTTCGCCAATACCATCGAATATTTCTGCATTAATAAGATCTCTTGGAATTATATGGCTAATTGCTTTTCTGATGTATTTCCCAGAATCTGGACTACTTATCGGACAAAGCTCACCTGTTCCTAAATATGGATGAAGTGTATTAAAAGCCACTTCTGTTGAAGCTGGTTTTGTTACTTTTGTATAATTTGCAGAACTTGGAATTTCAGATAATTGTGTCCTAAAATAGGTGTCAACCATGTCGACTTCCCCAGCTGCTAAAGCTGATAAGGCACTTTCTTTGTTTGAATAGTACTCGAAGTATATATCTGTGAATTTTTGAGCTGTGTGACCACCCCAATCATCCCAGTAAGGATTAGCTTTTAGGTGAATCGTCTCATTATTGGCATCACAATCATAAAGAAAATACGGACCGATACCCATTAGGTTGGAGTCAAGAGTGTCGTTAATAGCCCAAGCTCCTGCTTGATAAGTGTGATTACTAGGTTCAATTGAATTCCAAATATGCTTGGGGAGAATGTCAAGTGCTAAGTTTGCATCTTGGAACACATAAGCTTGTAAGAAGTTGACGTTTATGTCATATTCACTGATTATCTCAATGGTTTTATCATCAATATAACCACAGAAGAAACCATAATCTGGTTGACCGAATAATGGATTGATTGAAAGGTCATAACTGTAGTCAACATCACTAGCATTACATTTTATTCCATCAGCAAAGACAGCATCTGGATTAAGTTGTACTGAGTAATTTATACCATTAGCACTTGAATATGAAGTAGCTAAATAAGGACCATAAGCGTTATTGTATGGATCTTCAGGAATTCTTTCAACCATTCCACCATATATTTGTGAAAGCCACATAGCATCATAAGGAGATTCTGTCTTCATAGTATGGAAGACTTCAAAAGCATAAGGAACAGCATAGTGGAATTCTGTTTGTCCTGGAATGTCCCAATTAGCCATATCTTGGTAATTTGTATACCATAATAATGGTGACCAAGAAGAAGATGTTAAATTTGGATTATGTGGGAAAACTTCCTGTGGATATCTAATTGTTGCTTGGGGTACATCTTCATAGAGAAGTGCTTGTATATCATGAGCATACTGAATTCTGTCTGCTAAGACAAAACTTTGAGAATAGTTACCAATAGCCCAGTCCATTTCGGGTCTACTAAACTGGTAAAAATTATCACCGTTTGGTGGCATTGAAGGTGTGTCAAACAAACCTTTCATATCAATATCTAAGCCCCAACCCCAACCAACGAAGAGAATATCAAATCCACCTTCAGCGTATGTTGGAATAGGATAAGGACCTGGGTAACCCCAAGTTCTTGGAGATATTTGTGCCCATCCAGTGTGATCAAATACATCAACTTTTATTCCTATTTTTGGCAATTGCTCTACCACAAGTGTTGCCCAATAATAACTATTTGAATTTGGACATAGAATACTTAATGAGAAAAATGGTTGGGGATAGCTAGAACTAGTATTTGAAATTGGTAATATTGGCAAGTATGCAATATAAATCAGTATTATTATGGTTACTAATTTAACTTCTGTTTTATTCATTACTCAAATCCCCTTTCAATTTTGACCTCCTTTACATAATGAATAATTGACTATTCCACATTCCTCTGATATTTTATTATACATGGTTCCCAGTATATCCCTCTTGATATGGAGAATCCCTTGTCGGCTACGAGATGTTGTTGCGATTTTCTTCTCTTTTGCCATCGCCTTCCCCGCGGACGGAACATTTCTTCCGTTCAGGTGTAAATGCTTGAGAATTAAATGAGTGAAATTAGGCATTTCCTCTAGAAAATTAGTGCATAGACTAACCATTATCCTCGATACAACTAACTTTCCTTTCAAGGTATTTCCCTTCTTACCTCTAGGACTCGTTGCACGATTCCTGAACAGTGATCAAAGATACAATAGATTTATGAGAATAAAAAATTTTTGAGGACGAAGAATTTGGTTTTTTTGTTAATTTTTCAATGTTTTTAGGATATCTTCTTTGTAAGGTATCAATCCTTCAGGCAATTCTTCAGGTATTGTTGTGGTCTCTTTCCAAAGTATTTTTTCCAAGGGATTATTTGATAATTGCACTTCCTCTAGTTTTGAGCAGCTACGCAATGGTGAAAGATCAATTTTTTCTATTTCGTTATTTGTTAACCAAAGATCAACTAAAAACTGCGAATCTCTCAAAGGAGAGAGATCTACCTCTGTTAATTTGTTGTTATCTAGGTAGAGATATTCAAGTTTTTTCAGTTTCTCAATTGGAGTGAGGTCCACATATCGTAGCTGGTTCCCACCTAATGATAACCATACAATGTTAGTACACTCCTCGAGAGGTTTTAGGTCAATTTGTTGAAACTTATTATGTGCTAGCCACAATTCATCAAGGCTTGAGCAATTACTTAGTGGAGATAAGTCGATATTGGTTAATTGAATGTCCTCCAAGTATAGCTTTTCTAAATTGGTGTTGTTTCTAAAAGGTTCGAGGTCTATGTTTCGTACTTCTTTATTGCCAGAAATTGAGAACCAATAGAGTTCGCGACAGCTTTTTAGTGGTGAGAGATCGGTTGATACTAATTGATTGTATTCAAGATTCAATCTTATCAGTTTCTTACAGCTTCTTAACGGGGATAAATCTACTCGAGTTAATTTATTGAAATCTAAATGGAGTTCTTCGAGATTCTCCAAACTACTGAGTGGAGTTAAATCTATAGTTTTCAATTTATTATTACAGAGATATAATTCCTCAAGATTTTTGCATCTTCTAAGTGGGTGTAAATCAAATTCACTGAAGTGATTGGTTGACAAATGAAGAGCTTTTAAATTCTTAAACTTGCTAAACTGGGAAAGGTCTATTGATTGGAGTTCTATATAACTTAGTTGGATTTCTTTTACGTCTCTTTCAAATTCTTTTTCGTAAATCTCTCCGTTTATTTTAGTTGCCTTTACTGCAATAACCATAGAATCAACTTGCATTGGTATTTTTTATAAGTCATCTAATCCGGTAGCATTCTCAATTATTTCAATTAGTCTTGATACAAATCGAACTGCTGGTGCACCATCTATAACTGAATGATCAATCATTAACGATAAAAAGAGAATATCTCGAATCACAATCTTCTTGTTTACCACACAAGGTTTCTCTTTAATACTACCAATTGTAAAAACAGGTGAATGTGAAGTAGGATGCATAGCCCAACCTGATATTTTTTTCCCAGCCGTACCAATAGTAGAAACCAAAATTGTTCCGGCATACTTTTTTCTAAAGAATGGATTCTTTTCAAACCTCTTCCAAAAGAAAATTCTTCTCAAGAATTTTGGCAGCTGATTCAAAAGGATTGCACTCTTATTACTATCAAGATTTTCATAATCCTCTTCACTCATTACTTGAGCTGCTCGTATTTCATCATGAATTTCTCTGAAGCTTTTTTCGTTCGTTTTTCGAATGACAAAAAGCAAAGGCATGATTTTATCTCCTTCGACTGTTTTCTCAACCAATACTGAAATATCAATATCATCAAATATGATCAGCTTCTGTCCTTTCTTCTTCGCATGAGCTTTTTTGTTTTCACTAACAGCTTGTGAAACACATTTAACTATCCATCCGGTGAAGGATATTTTTTCACCTGTCTTATTTTCATGTTTTTTGAGAAGGGATAGGGCTTTTGTGACATCAACTTCAACTAAGCCATCCATTTGAGTATAATAAATTCCTCGTTCAACATTCTCAATCAAAATCTTCCGTAATTTTGGAATTTTTTCCACAGTATAAGTGCCAGATTTTTTCTTCAACTATATATCTCCAGAATTCATTTATTCTGAAATAGCAAGCAATAGCTGTGATCATACCCATAACCGAACGTGCCTTCTACCCTCCATGGCTCTGATCGGCCATCGACTGTCTTACTTTCTCGCGATTCCCATATAATAATAATTTCTCCATTGAAATGTAAGACTTTGGAAATCGATTTTCCCACATCCCAAGCAAGAGTTGTTACTTCTACTTTTTCATTCTTTAAATTCGCAGTGTCAACAGCAATGATAGCATCAGGTTTCATTACTTCTTTTAATTGAGAGTAGATTTTCTGAAAATCTTGTATATATTGTTCATAATTGCCTTTCTCTGTATAAGCTGTAAACGGATTTACGGTACTATTTTTTCCCATGAAAGGTGGCGAACCAAAACAAAAATCACACTTTGGGAGATCATACTCAAGTAGTTTCAAAGAATCTCCATGAATTATGTTGGCTTTATTTTTTAGATTCTCCTTAATGTATTCATAACGTTCTTTCACATATTCAATCCCATAAGGAACTCGATCCATTTCCTCTGCTACAAAAAGAGTTGTACCTAAACCAGCAAAGATATCAAGAACTATGTCTCCTTTCTTTGTATAATTCTTAAGAATGTATTCAACATAATTCTCCGAGAAGCGATTATCATCATTTCGAAATTTCGCAGGCAATTTCCGTTTTTTCTTACAGGGTAAAGCAACATAAGTTTTCATAGTTGTAATAAGATAGCTTATTCAGTTAAAATTATTCTGCATAAAAAAAGAAGAAAGAAAATTAAAGTTGAAGTGAACTTCAAGATTTCTTCTTTCCAAGGTTTTGAGTAAATTCTAATGAGGGTTGTTCAGCATTAGGGTGTTCATCTTCGTACCAGTACATTTCATCGCAGAATGGTGCATGATGCAAAGTTTGTGTCCGTCTCATCATCCAGAATTTTCCAGTATGGCCGCCTTGTACATCTCCCCTATAGCATGATGCAATATATGCATGATTTGGGTCTTTGTAGTCTTTTAATGCTTCATGGATCACGCATTTATCAAATCTGAAGAGCACCTTGTAATCATCAAAAAAGCAAGCTGTAAGATTACCCAATCCTGTTTCAGTCCATCCTTTGATGGCTTTTTCACCTGATTCTCTCTGTGTTTTTCTCTTGTAGTCAGCATTTTTCACTTCGTCATCTACAATTTTATACAAAATTGCTTTGTAAAGCTCTATGCCTTTCTCATCACCCAAAACATCAACAAATGATTTGACACGATTGTAGGATAAGCGTATATAGGACTTAGTGTAGCCTAAATTGTAAATATCAACTTTACCATCTTTGATTTGAGTATTCTCCGGTAAATCCCAGTATTTAGTAACAAAAAGAGTAATTAGCTTTCTCAGTTCTTGATAATTATTCAGAACAGTTAATTCTTTACTAGCTTTTTCAACATCCAAAAAAGGCAAATTAATTTCAATATCTCCCACATCATCAGCTAATCGCTTCATTAAAGCTTGAATGTATTTCGATTCTATTTCCGGTCGTAGTTCAAGAGCATGTTTGATATAATCTTCAGTAACTTTGTAAACTCGGCCAAGCATATGAGTAGGATCAACGTTAATCTTTGCTTTTGCATTGTATACCTTATGGTTTTCGACTTTCATATATTCTAAACAACTTTTTTCCTAAAAAGGATAAGCAAGAATCTTGGAAAAAGAGCAAAATTAGTCTTTGTAAATTTTCTGAATTTTCTTAATCAATTCAGGTTTCTTAATAATAACAAGCAATAATGAAATAAGATCATTGATATAATTGACTTCATCAATATCCATTTCGCTGTACAAATTAGTTAATGCCTTATTCTTTGAGATTTTTTCTACAACAGATTTGTTGAATTCCTGTTCAAAATCTGACTTCTGCGAAAGTAGTTTATCAAAATCTTGAAACTCAATCACAGGGGAGTCATTAATCTCTTGGAGTACTGTGTGTAGCTTCTTGTGAAATCCTTTCTTCTTCTCTTTTACATCGGGATAAACTTCTTCTTTCTTTGCTTTGAAGAAAATATTACCTGTTCTTGTGTAAAGCTGTTCAGATAATCTCTTTCCTTCAATAATTCGATGACCAGATATTTTGACCAGATCAGCTTCCTCGAGTTTCTCAAGATAGCGATAAATAGTTTTGATAGTATACCTATGCTTCTTCGTTTCTTCATCTATGTAGAGATCATGTATTTCTTTAGCGGTCATATTCTTGTTGATTCGCAGTGCTTTGATTATTATGATATGTTTCTCTGCAAGCTTAGTTTGCTCACCGTCTAAAAATTTGATAATTGATGGTTCATAATCTAAGTAATCTTTGAATTTATTGTCATCTTTTTTTGCCATGGAAAATACACACTACTTGTTCTTCTTCTCTTCCAATTAAATCTACTGACTCTCTACCTAGACTAAAGGGAAAACTAATATATAATATTGTCCATTGATGTCATTTAAGGACATTTAATGTCACTAATGGACATACTTAGTCATTGGTGACCTTGTTATTTGTGGATTTGAAGGGAAGACTATGGAAATTGAAACTTATAGAAATCATAATACAAAAGCAACTTATGAAGAAAGTCCACTAGACATAATAAAAGTGGCATTATTTGGAACAAACTTGGTAATGGAATTTGTTGAGGAAATTAATCCTAAGATCAGAGAAGATTATGCGTTAGCTCTGAAGAAGAATTTGCAGGATGAAGCTAATGAGTATCAATACAATTTAGAGATATTTGATTTGGATTCGCTAAAGAAAGACTTAACGATCCTCAAAGAATATAATGATATTCCTGAGCTAATTATACAAGTAATTTGTAAACATATGAATCCAACAAAAGAGTATCATCCAGATCGAGGTAAATATGAGTTGTTTCTTCTTGATTGGCTTAAAGCATATTTGTTGTGGCGATACTTTCGAACTAAGTCTTTTGTAGATGTGTTAGGTCGTGAAGAAGGTATTACTTTTTGGAAAAAAATAGCTGTTAAACTTGCTGATTATGGTTTAGAGAATAGTGAAGAAGGAAAACCTGTAAAAGAAGTGGCTGAAGGTTGGAAGAAATATGGGAGTGAAACACCAGATAACACTTTGATGGATTTTACAGTAGTGAAATTTGATGAGCATAAAGTATTAGTTAAATTTGATTCGTGCGGCGTTCATGAAGTTTTGAAGTATCTCAATGATCCCGAATTGACCTACTTGTCTTACTGTTATGTAGGAGATGTTGAAGATGAAAGGTCAACAAAAATCCGACGAAGGAGAAGGAGTCAAGTTCTTCACTTAGGTGAGTTCTGTGACGAGTTCTTTTGGAATAATGAAGTCCATCCTGATGCAAAACAACCTCCATTAGAATTCATGCGAAAATTAGGGAAAGAAGAACCAGAAAAGATTGTCAAAGAATATCAAGGGAAGGTGTAAATTATGAAAGAAGAATACTACAAATGTTATAATGCAGATGCAATCCTGGAGTTAAATCCAGCTGATAAAATTAGGGATGCAATAAAGAGAACAGATGATATAATAAAACACATAGTGGAATTACGAAATGGACTAGCTCCTGATTACGTCGAAGCTTTGATTAAGAGATTACTCAGTGAAGTTAACGACTATACCGTTGATACGAAGTCAGTTAAATTGAAAACAATGGAAGAAAGCCTGATTCATCTTAAGCAAGGAAATCTTCTGACCAATTTAGTTATTCGCTACATGGCAATGAAGTTAGTAATTCCTAAAGATACCAAAATTCAATCTAAGAAAGCTGAATTTACTAATCTAAATCGAGCTATGGCTATGGAAGGAATGAATTATTACAGAGTTAAAGCTTTTGAGGATGTACTCGGAAAAGAGGAAGGAATAAAACTCTATACAGATATTCTCGAACTTATTGTTAAAGAGATGAAAAGTAAACAAGAAATCAATGAAAAGGATACAGTGAAGTCTCGAGGTGAGAGAGCTGTCAAATGGTGGTGTAAAACAGGAGCGGGAGATTTTACATTCCATTTGTATGATGAAAGCAAAGTAATCTATCGTTTTGACAAGTGCGTCACCCATGAAGCACTTAAACATCACAATGATCCAGATATTGCGTACATTGCGTCTTGTTTCATTGGAGATATAGATGAATGGAATGAGGGTGAGTATATTTACTTGAGAAGAACCCAAACTTTACATCATGAAGATTTCTGTGATGAATTATACTGGGATACTAGAGTTCACGATAATCCAAAACAACCATCTCTTGATTATACAAGAAAAATTGGGGAAGAAAAAAAGTAAGATAAAATGGTGAAAAAAATGAAAATGAAAAATCACAAATGTTATAATCCAAAAGCAGAAACCGAAGTAGATCCAGTTAACTGGATTCAAGGTCAAATGGGTAGTATGAATTCTGTACTAAAATATCTTGCAGAACTCAAACCGGAATTTGTTGAAAAATATGTTCAGCATTTAATCAAGAGAGTTGAGAACGCAATAAAAACAATAAAGAAAAAAGAAGGTTACTATGACTTTCCAACAATAGAAAAGAAATTTGAGTATCTTGATGAACATCCAAAACTCAGAAAATTAACTAGAGAGTTTATTCTAGCACATGCAAATCCAATGAAGAAGAAACCAGACGATCCTGAGAAATACCTAGTATATGGATACAATCACTCAATGGCTTTCAGAAGAATAGCCTATCATCGAGTGAAATCCTTTGCAGAGCTACTCGGAAAAGAAGAAGGAGTAAAACTCTATACAGAAATTGTCAATCGGATAATTAGAGAAGTAAGTAAGAAAAAACCAGAAGAAGAGGATATCACTAACAGGAAAAACTGTGAAAGAGCTATCAAAAGTTGGTGCGAATATGGCATGGCTGATTTCGCATCTTGTGAATTAGATGAACACATGACTCTTTTCAGGTTTGATAGTTGTTTTGCTCATGAAGTTTTGAAGGATTTCAATGATCCTGATATTGCTTATTATGCTTCTTGTTACGTAGCAGACCTTCCAGTTTTCAATGAAGGGAGGATTATCAGAGTGAGAAGATCACAGACACTGCATCATGTTGATTTTTGTGATGAAATGTATTGAGATTCGAGAGTTCATAACGAACCGGATATGCCATCTATAGAATTCACCAGTAAAATTGGAAAGAAGGATTAAACAATGAAATTTGAGAAATTTGGAATTTATGCTCCTGAAGCAATAAATGAATTAGAAGAAATACAACCTTTGGATATAGCTCAAAGAGCATCTCTTGCTCGAATGAATTATATCATCGGTTTTTTCGAGAAGAAAAGACCCAAAGATTTTGATTCATTTATCAAAAAGCTTCAGAAGAAATATGCAGAATTATCTAAGAAGGATTATTGTGCTGAGCGAAAATATGACATAACAAAATCACTTGAGAATTTAGAGTATCTACAAAAATACAAGGAATTGGCAATTGATATCTTGAATTATGTCTTGTTATTACTAGATGTGCCCGAAGATGCTAATTGGGTGAAAGAAAAAATCAAAGTACAACAGGGAAATTACTTACGATCTTTCTTAGTTACAAGATATCAAAATGCATCTATCTTTTCAGAAGTAATTGGACGAGAAGAAGCAATTAAACTTTACAAAATTTACCGAACAGAATACGCAATACACACTAGTTCTGAATACAGTAGCAAACATGAAACCGTTGAAGAATTAAGAGATGATGGGTTAGAGGATCGGAGAGCTTCAAAAGGTTGGGTTCGGATTGAAGGAATAGCAGAGAATGGCAAGTATTTCTATCGAAGAGATTCTTGTATATGGGCTGATGCAATTAGTGATTTACCAGATAGTGAGTTTAGATACCTTGCTGCATGTTACGGTGATTATGAGGGAACAAAGATCCACTGGAATCCGCATTTCGTTTTAACTATGGGACAAACGGTGGCAAGAGGAGATCCTTATTGTAGCTGCATAGTTCATGATACCAGGATTGACTGGGATTTAACACATCCTCCCAAGGAATTCTGGGATGGGATTTGGCCATTACATGAATGGCAGAAGAAAAAAGATTGAAGTTTAAGAGGGATTACTATTGGAATTTGAACAGTATGGAAAAGAAGTAGAAAATTTGGAAATAAATTACAACCCATTCAGCTTTGCTGAAAGCAACCTATTCAAACAACTAACAAATATTTACGGATTTATCAAAGAGAACAAACCTGAAATCTATGAAGAATTAATTGAGAAAGTTACTGCTAAAATTGAGAATATACCTAAGAAAGATTACTTTTCTGATAAATCAGAGAAAGTAATTGAAAGAATAGTGCAAAGCAATCTTCTTCTTGAAAATCAAGAACTTGTTCTAAGTCACTTGAATATCTTCATCGATACGCAAGGGATTACTGATGTTGAGTATTGGCAGAACAAAGATATCAAGATACCTGCAAGGAATTTCATGCAGTCAGCAAATGATCTCTATTATACTTATTTGAATTCGCTTGTGGAAATAATTGGAAAAGAAAATACAATTGAATTGTACAAGAAGATGATAAGAAATTATGTAGAAAAATTCGATAAAAATCAAAAGAACATTGCTAAAGATCTAGAAGATATGCGTCTTACAGCAATTCGGTGGGCTGAAAATAATCCATATGGCAGAGTGCGACTAATCAGTACTATCGAGAATGGTCGCTTCATACAAATCTGTAAAAATTGTGAAAAAGTACAAACTTTAGACAATTTTGATGAGTTAGATAAGGATTTATTGTATGTCGAATGCTGTTATTGTCACATTCCACTTGCAGAAATGTGGAACGAAAACTTAGTTTTAACACTTGAGGAAACTATTGCCAAGGGCGACTCATTTTGTGCATATGTCTTTCATGACAAAAGCATAGTTGACAAAATAGAACATCCTCCGAGAGAATTCTTTGAAAAAGTGCTTTCTGAGTACAAATGGAAATAAAAAGGTGAGAAAATGTCATTTGAAACAAAAATTACAGTTGTGAAGGTTTTAGAACCAAAGGATATTATTGGCGAAGATTTCATCCTAGATTCAGAAGAAAAAATACCAAAATGCCCTTTCTTTTCAGAAGGCGATGAATTCATTGTAAATAAATGGGGGGAAAAACCAGAAAAGTTTTGTCAATTCGCATTCTACTCGATCAGTAAATTCGTAGATGTTCTAAGATTGGGTGGCGGGTATGATGACTGGACAGGAAAAGACACACTCTATGGTGTTTGTCATGATGGCATAAGACCTGTTTGTTTCAAAATACAAAGATTAGAAAATAAAGAAAAGGAAGGTTAGGGAAAAAAATGGAAGTTATTAGAACAGGCGAAATTAATCCAAACGCATTGGAACAACTTGTAAAAATACAACCATTCGAAACTGCTTTGCATGTAGCAAATAATAAGCACAACAATTTCGCATGCTTAAAGAGATTAGATTATCTACTAGAATTCATTAATACAAATCAACAGGAAATACTACAAGAATATATTGATAATTTAACGGAAAAATTACAAGAACAAATAAAGGTTGATCTTCTTGCAGATAAGAAATCCATTATAACTAAAGCAACCAAAGAAACCAAACTTGTGACCAAATACCCAAGGCTTTTGGAAAATACTTTGAATTTTAGTTTCCAATTGTTGGATGTATCAAACAATATCAATTGGATGAATGATTCAATAAAAGTAAAAGAAGGCAATTATATCAGGTCTTACTTAATTCCTAGTTATTATTTCTTACTCGTACTTACAGAAACTATTGGAAGAGAAAAAGGCATTAGTTTATTCAAGAGATACATATCTCAATTTCTTAAAAATCAAAAAACTACTTCGGATTCGAGTTTTACAACACTTAAAGATGTTTTCGAGAGAAGAAAAAAAGCAGTTCATCAACCATCGGATTGGGTAATTGTTATTGGTTTACTCTCAGAAGCCAAGTATGTTTTTCGTAATGATAATTGTTTATGGATTGATGCTTTAACGGATTTACCTGATAATGAAATAAAGTATGCTATTTGTTGTTATGGGGATTATCAAACCTCAAGTACTTATTCTGACGAAAATACTGTCTTAACAATGGAGCATACTATCGCTCAAGGAGATCCGTATTGTTCTCGAGTAAAACATGATACTAGATTTGATTGGAATCTAGAACATCCTACAAAGGAATTTTTCGATAACATGTGGCCAGTTCGGGAGAAGCAAAAGAAAAAATGAAAATTGAGGATTTACAAAATGAAATTTCAAAAATATGGGAAAGAAATTCCAAACTTATTAGATAAAGTAGTGGAATTTCACCCAATTAAGTTTGCACAAGAATCACCCTTTAAGAGACTAAATTATCTATTAGGTTTGATTAAGGAAAAAGAACCGGGTCATTTCACAATCTACATTAAAAATTTGAAGTCTAAGCTCAAGTCGTTAACGAAGAAGGATATCATAACAGAAAAAGATCTTAACATTAATGAACTCATAGCTGATTTTGATATTTTGAAAGAACATCCTGAGTTAGCTGAAAACAGCTTGAACTATTTTCTGCAGATACTACAATTATCAGAAAAGGATGATTGGTTAAGTGAAAAAGCAAAAATTCTCAATAAAAACTATTTACGATCATTTTTGATTCCAAAATATTACAATTTACACGTCTTAGCTGAAACCATTGGTCGAGAAGAAGCTTTTCAATTATACAAGTTTTATGTTACTAAATTCATCAATGATAATTTGTCTCCTAATAGGAAAATCTTTGATACAATGGAAGCTTTCAAAGAGCATTTTGAAAAGGATAAAAAAGAAGTAACAATCGGTTGGTATGGTCTTTTAAGTGAAGTCAAAAATGGCAAGTTTTTCTTTAGAAAGGATAATTGTTCCTGGGCAGAAGTTCTTATGGATTTACCTGACAAAGAAATAAAATATTTCATTTGTTGTTATGGCGATTTTCAAGCAGCAATAACAAGAAGTAATGAGAGTTTCATTCTTACAATGAAACACACTGTTGTAGAAGGGGCTCCTTATTGCGATTGCATTTATCATGATACTAGTGTTGATTGGGATTTAACTCATCCACCCAAGAAATTTTGGGATAACATAAATCCAATGGACTAATTTGAAGGGATATTAAATGTCAAAGAAAAATACGGAAAAGAACAACTTGAACAAGCTAGATAAAAGAGATGTTAGAGTTCTTGGAGAGCTAAAGAAAATACTTAGGTGTCCAATACCTGAAATTGAGAAATATAATTCACGGAAATTGGGATATGTTGTAGAAGAGAATAAAATTACTGTCCTAAGTCTATTCAATAAGGATCTAAAAGAAATCCCAAACTGTGTTTTTGATTTAGTGGATTTGGAAAGATTGGCTTTTCGATCAAATCCAATATCATCAATACCTGAGGATATTACTAAATTAACTAATCTGAAATACCTGCATTTAATTGATAATCCAATAAATGAAATTCCGAATTATATAACTGATTTAGAGAAACTAGAAGTTCTCTGTTTGTATATCACAAATGTATCTGCTCTTCCTGAAAATATCTGTAATTTGAGTAATCTGAAACAGCTTTGGCTTGAATTCTCTCCTATAAAGAAGCTTCCAAAATGCTTTGAGAATATGACATCACTAGATCAACTACTCTTTGCAAGTGCTAAAATCGAAGAATTACCGGAAAAAATAGGCAATCTTTCAAAACTTATAGGTATCCAAATGGAATATAATAACCTCAAAGAAGTTCCAGAAAGTATAGGCAAACTCGGGAATTTAGGTTACATTGCTTGGGATGGCAACCAATTAACATCATTGCCTGAGAGTATAGGAAAAGTTGGAAAATCGAAGAAGTTCAGATATTTTGGTCTTTCAAGAAACAAATTGAGTTCAGTTCCTGACAGTCTTGGTAAACTAACTGACTTAGAATATCTAAGATTAGAGAAAAACCAACTAAAAGAATTGCCTGAGAGTATTACTAATCTTTCTAAAATGCAGCATTTGATTGCTCATGATAATAAACTGGAATCAATCCCTGAAGATATTGGAAACATGAAGAACCTTCAAGTTTTGAAACTTGATACTAATTGTTTAACATCATTGCCTGACAGTATTGGTGAATTAAAAAATCTTCAAGAACTCTATCTTGAAGGAAATCAATTATCTTCTCTTCCAGACACACTTGGCAAACTAACAGAACTACAGGAGCTGTGGATAGGCCGTAATAATCTCTCTTCACTTCCAGAGAGTATTTGTCATCTAAAGAATCTCCAAAAACTCGTTATATCAGAAAACAAAATCAAAGAACTTCCAGAAAAAATAGGTCAACTCTCTAATCTGCGTTTTCTTAATGCCAAGCGTAACTTTATCCAATCGCTCCCAGAAAGCTTCGGAGATCTAAGCAATCTTCAAGAACTACAGTTTGGATACAATAGACTTCATGAAATCCCAGATAGTTTTGGAAATCTAACAAATCTCCAGAAATTGTACTTGCAAAAGAACTGGGCACCATCATTACCTGAGAGTTTTGTAGGATTGGTTAATCTTTCACACTTGAATTTGAATCATGTTCCTCTAAATCCTTTACCAGATATGCTTATGAAACTACCAAACTTGAAATTTCTTTGGATCCAGGAG
>DAOVPS010000061.1:0-15233 GCA_030629105.1 Candidatus Heimdallarchaeota archaeon | reverse complement strand
TTCCATTTCTTCTCTTTGTTCTATTATAACTTTTTCCAATTCATTTTTAATAGTACGAAACGTAAGGAAAATAGGAATTTGGATGGGATTACAATGATAATTGAAAAAACAAAATTTGGGTCTATAACTATTGACGGGGTAAAATACAAACATGACATCTATATTAATGTCGATGGTACGATAACAGAAAGAAAAAAGGAATTATCAAGACCCATAAGTAAAGGACATACAGTTCTTGGTCCCTTAGAAATTCAATTGTTATTAGATCAGAAACCCGATACACTAGTAATCGGACAAGGTCAACGTGGTATTTTACCTATGCCTGAGGAATCAAAGAAATTACTCGAAAATTCAAAAGTAATCTTAATCATAGATAAAACACCGGTTGTAATGCATTTATTAAATAATTTAATCAAAGAAAAAGCAAAAGTTGCAGCAATATTACATCTCACATGTTAAAGTAAAGTATGGTTTCTAAACAAATAAAAGGACTATTATAAATTAATCATATAATGAATAGGAGAGTAAACAATGGTCTCTACCGATGAATTAGCTGAAAAAATCTTCACTATTAGAGATCCAAATTACTCGAAAAAATCTTCGCCAAAAATATCTGCAGCTGAAAAGAGAATAAATAAGACTTTGAAACGGAACGATATCGAGTCAACAGCTAATCCAGACAACGAAGGTGATTTCTTAGTATTATTTATCCATGGTTTTGCGGCTTCAAAGTATTGTTGGCTGGATCCTGATGTAGGAAACATGGGCTGGGTTAAAGAATATAGCAAGGATCCAGAACCAGTCGATTTTGGGTGGCATTCAATACCCCCTCCACCTTTCATACCTGTTGAGTGGTCTCTCTCAAAACAGGTTGTCCCAAAAGGTGCAACCGAAATACTGGATAAATACGGTATAGACTGGTTAACATATTCACAAAAATCTGCTTTTGGTGATATTGGAGTTTCAGTTAAGGAATTAACTAAGATAATTAGTGCGATTGTAAACGAATATGGTGAAAGAAGGATAATTATCATTGCTCACTCTCGAGGTGGTTTAATCTCGAAAAAATATTTAGACATAACAGAGAAAACACCTGTAGAAAAACTGGTATCTTTTGGAACTCCATATGGTGGTACTTTTTTCTCTGCATTTGAGATGTTTCGATTACCATCTAAGCAGTTCTTGAATAGAGTTAAAGCTGTAAGAAAGTTATGGGACGTCAGTCAAGAACGTAAAATTGAGTCATTTGCAACAAAACAAATGGCTCCTGGTTCTAAATTTCTAAAAGAATTATCATCAAAGGGTTGCAGAAGTGATGTCAAATATGTTAATGTCGCAGGGACGAATTCTCTCATAACTAATGTTTATACTTGGAGGTGGGATACCTCCTGTCTTCTCCCCAAATTTTTCTATGCAAAAGAAAAAATGAACTTGCGCAAGAAATTAGTTTCTGAAAAACGTTCGATACATGAATGGTATGATTTACCAAAACACTTTCTATTTTATCCATTTAATTGGACTCTCGTTCCCAATAAAATATTTGAAATCTATCCTCGAGTAGGTTATCCTGAGGTTTTAAGAGGTGATGGTGCTGTTTCAGTAGAAAGTGCGTTAATGGTTGAAAAGGAAGTAAAGCAATATATTATCAACAAAAACCATGTCGATATGACTTGTAGTAAAACGGGCTACGACATTATGGTAAGAGAGATAAAGGAAACAATGAACACAAGTTAAAAATAGTATTTGGGAATCTAGAAATTAGCTAATAGCTAACAAATAGTACTATGCTTCTTCTAGATAGAATAAATTAAAATTTGGTCTGATTAAATTTGACGGATTCAAACTCAATACGAATAAAACGAGTTCCGTTAATTAGATTGCATTGGTTCACAAAGCTAAATATGAAAATCCACCTAGAAGATCCTATTTTTAAGAAAGCACAAGAATCTAGAAAGAGCAAAATCAGTTTTTATTTCAATTTCGCTTCAAAGCTAGCAAGACAATTTAGATTTGTCTTACTTGAAAATGGAAAAATTGCCGCAACACTTTCATTAGAGAAACGAAAACACTCATTCTTTGTTTATGCAATTGGAGTAAAAAAGGAATATAGAAGAAAAGGATATGGAAGCATTTTAATGAAATTTACAGAGGATTTTACAAGAAAGAAAAATAAGAATTTCATTTGCTTTTCAGTTTTGCTTGAGAATAAACCTGCGGTTAAAATGTATGAAAAATTGGAGTATCACTCGCAAGGAGTAGGCTTAACTCTAATTAGATTGTTTCTGTGGAAATTAAAAACAACAAAACAAGAATCTGAAATTTCTGATAAAATTTCATTAAGAAAACTTTCAAAATTAAGTGAAATCAAAAAAATTGCTTATTACTGGTGGGCAAAGGAGGTTGAAGCACTCGCAGGAACAGATGCAATGCATATTAGTATAGAAGATTCCATTCTAGATTTAGATTTTAATCCAGAGTGGCCTACTTTTGAAATAAAAACAAACGAAAAACCAACTGGTCTTATAATTATAATTCCATCAGATTTCTTTCAAACAGCTGTCTTATTTTCAGATCCAAATAGTACTTGGAGTATAAAGTGGTTCTTCAATCTTCTTGAATTTATTATGAAACAAAAAATCGTTCAGATGAAAAATACTGGAAATAAGAATTCAAGCACAATTAAACTAGAAAAATCATCTGTCTTACAGATATTTCTCACACATCAACATAAAGATAATATTATCTCGAATCTGGCTTCTGATACTGTAATTCATGATTCTACTGAAGACAGACAAATCTTCTTCAAAAAATTGGATTAACAACTAAAGAATTAAAAAGAACTCAGTCAAATAAATTTCAATTGTTTGATGGAACGTTTTTCCTTACACAAATTTTCAGAGGAATAAAATTGACTGATAAAGGAATGAATGATATTTTAGAAACAAGAGACAATCAGAAAATAATAAAACATTCAAGAAAAAGAAAACTGACTGAATTAATTTTTCTGCTTATGTTTCTAGCTGTAGGAACTATTGCAATTGTATTTGGTGCTGTATTTAATGATCAAACATTATTCTTCAGGATTACACTAATTATTTTTGGTAGTATTGTTCTAATTATTTATCTCGAATCATTTGTGTCAATAATGATGTGCACAATTGTCCTAAGCCCAAAGGAAATACGCTTTCGTTCGTATTTCAGTTGGAGTGAATTCAATTGGGATGAAATCACCTCTATTGAGATAGAAAAGAAAAACACTCGAGCAACCAAAGGTAAAAAAATATCAAAATTCACTTTATTAGAATTAATTGCTGAAGACGATAAAACCGTCTTATTCGCTTTATTTAGATTTAGAGTAAAAGAAACTGAACAAATTGTTGAATTAATAAGAGCAAGCTTCTCAGAAAGTCAAGGTAAAGAGCTAAACATAGTTGAATCAAAATCTTCCAAAGAAGAAGAACAAAGTACATCAGAAATACCTCTAACTGTAGACGAAATTGACTCAAAGATTCCACCAAAGGTCGAAGACTTTGAAGTAGAAGAATAACAATTCACATTGAGAAACTTGTACAATTAACTAACCATTCGTGATCGTAGGATTTTATATCTTCACTAAATTTTATCATTCGTAATATAGTAGAGCGAACTCGAAATTCTGAATTTATTAAATGCTTGTAAACAAGCCAGTAACTGGAATTGATATTCATCTTTAAAGAAGTTCTATTTAATTTTTCCCCGAATTTATCACAAGCAAATAATAGATAATCCAAATATTGTGGATTTTTCAAATCCTTATCAATAACCAAAATTTTAACAGTTAAATCCTGATCAACTTCTTCTGTTTCATATCTTCTAAATGTCCTGCAGATTGCAAAACCTATGATAAAGCCTTCCTTCTTAAGAAGAATTGTTTCTCCGAAATTGTGCTTTTCTGCAAGTAAAATTTCTGTTCTATAATCTAAACCATTCTCAATTTTACTAGCAAGCCAACCGCACCTAGTAAATATGTCAGCTTTATCCTCTTCTTGTGACATATAATTTATCTCTAGATTGTTTTCTATTGCAAATTTGCCAAAATTTGTTTCTTTTAAAGGAGATAAAATAATTGGTCGTATGAGCCGCATCGTTTGAAAAGCTGGTTTAAAACCGAGTTTACTATAAAGACCAATATTTGAACTGCTAGCATTCATAGTTTCTAAAGCTAGAGTTGTAACACTTCGTTTCTTATCCAAATACTCGACTGCTTTAACCATTAAAGCCTTACCATATCCTTTCTCTTGAAAATCCGGATGTACTCCAAGGGTTCCTATCCAACCAAATTTGCCCCAAACATGACAGAAAATCGCACCAACTACCTTATTCTTTTCAATAGCAATTATGTTTCCTTCAGGTTCGAGTTCTAAATAAGGTAAAATCGCTTCTGGTTTGCGATTTCGATTCCTTCTTTTTCCTCTCCTCTTAAGAGACCAATCATCAAATGCTTCTCGTAAAACATCAATAACCTGTGGGATATGCTTCTTTGTCATTCGAGTGATTTTCATAAGGATCATTCCTTTAACAGCAATATAGAATATTCATCCACAATCATGATTCAAAATATGCAAGACCAAATGTAAGTATCAATATAACACCAATAATTATTAAAATAACTCCAAGAATTCTGCCTAAGAGATTACTTTTCTTAAGACCAATATTCTTGACCAATTGATTACCAAGTAATGGCAAAATGGTTAATCCAAGACCCAATGAGATGAAAATTGAAAAACCAAATGAAAAAATGTGTCGTGGAATAATAAATGAAATAGCAAGTAGAATTACTGGTACAACGAACATAAATGCAATGTAAATAAGGTAAAATCTTTCTGTAAATCTTAGGAATTTAACTGTCCTGTTTTCATGCTCTGGTGTACAACTTAGGAAAAATTCGATTTCTTCTTGATTCCTCTTTTGATATTTACTCTCAAGTAATTCTTTAATCTCCGGTTGTGCTTTACTGCACCAGTAACAACGTGGTTCATTAATCTCTATTAGCATCTCTGAATCTGCTTCATATTCGGATTCTGCTTTCTCTTCCGTTATATCTACTTCATCAGTTAGCTGATTTGTTTCTTCCTCAGACAACATAAGCAGATGTAATTACTATGAATTTAAAATTCTTTTCTAAAAGAATCACAATAGAATCGCTGAGTTTTTCTAGTCCATTTTAGAAGATAAAATAGTATGTTGATACCAAAAATGATAAATAAAATCGCGTTTTATTTATTACAACAAACTTAAAAAGTAAAAAACCTCTAAATACAATCGTAGAATATTATTAGGTGATACATAATGCCATACCAATGCCCTAAGTGCGGAACAGAAAATATCAAAGAAGTAGAAGATAAATCAAAAGTTTTGGGATACGCTGGCCATAACCCTATCTATGCAAAAGTAAAAGTTTGCAAAGAATGCGGGAATAGATTTACAGATTAGATTAGTAACTAATACTACTCTAACTGTGGATTTTTTTCTACTTGAGAGCATATGATATTATATCTTTCGAAGTAATCTTTTTTTGTTTATTTTTCTTTTGTATTTCTTATTCTCTAATATTTTAGAGATCACTTCATATCCCAAACAACTTCTCCTTTCTCAACATGTTCTATATCTACAAGCAGAGGAGGTTTTACCGTTATTTTTAGTTTGTATTTATATGCTAGTTCATTCAGTTTTTCTTTAGCATCTTGTAGTGCATTATCTATAGTTTCTTCTACCAGAAAATTTAGAGTTTCTTTATCTAAGGGCAATTTATTCCTTCCAAATAATCGTTCTGTTTTATTAAACATCTAATACATAATTTAAAGAAATTTTGTTCTGAATCTTGCGCGAAAAGAAATGTTTTATTATTAAATCGATGCAATTATTGACAGTATTATAAAATGGTTGATTTAAATGAGTAAAGGTAGAATATTCTTAGGCGCTCTTTTTGGAGCAATTATTGGTGTTGGATTACTCGTTCTATCATTTTGGTTAGCACAAACAATACCAAGTATGGCTTATGTTGCTTTTGCAAGTTGGCTTGTTGGTGGGTTTGTAGCAGGATTAATAGCTTCTAGCCCAGGAAGAGGAGCTTTAGCGGGTTTCTTAACTGCTTTAATTGGATTCATCATAAATTCTTTGATAATTGTATTGCTGACTGTTTTTACAGGAAGCGGACTTCTTACAGTTATTTTTGGATTAGCTACTTTTGGCATGGTTAATCCCGCGGATTATTCAGCTATTATTGGTATCTTGATTGCTATTGGAATTCTTATCTCTCTAATTGTTTCAGTAATATTAGGTGTAACAAGTATAATCGCTGGATTAATTGGTGGTGCAATAAATAATCCAAATCGATCCAAAGCAGAAGCTTACCAAGAGTATCCTGATGACTCTTATAGATGAGTGCTGCTGAAAATAGAAAGATAGTTTAATGGAGAAGTAATGCTTCTCGAATTTCTTTTTTAAAATTTCAAGCGGTAAGCTTATTATCTACTTTTCGTTATAATTTAAACGAAAATCGTATAATGTTAAAGTACGTATTGTGGAAGCAAAACTGATGATAGACGAAATCGACAAAAAAATAATTGGCATTCTCATGGAAGATTCGAGGGTAACAAATGTGCAGATCGCTCAGAAAATAAAAAGAAGTGAATCAACGGTTCGTCAACGAATGTCAAAATTAGTTGAGAAAGGAATCATTAAAAGATTCTCAATTATGATTAATCCAATAGCGTTTGGTTATAATACCGAAGCATTTGTAGGTATTAATACAAATCCTAGTAAATTACTTAAAGTAATAAAATCCTTGAAGAAAATTAAAGACATTGTTTCTATCTCCACAACCACAGGAGACTATATGATATTGTGTGAGATTTGGGCAGAAGATGGTGTTCATTTATCAGATATAGTTGACAAAATTGAAGACATAGATGGTGTACTTGAAATATTACCATCAATTATACAAGAAAAACATAAAGAATAGTTAGTTAAAATTTCGTTATCAATCTTTTATAATATCTAAAGGATAATTATCTACTAGTAATTGCTTCAGACACTCTTTTTTATCTGTCTCAAATATTCGTTCAATATTTTTGTGTAAATTTTTCATAATTTGGATTGCCCTTGCAGCTGGATCATTTTCACCAATAATAACCGATAAAACCAATTGCCCTTCTTTTGTTAAAACTAGTTGTTTTTGATCTACTTGTATTAGGGTTTCAGCACGATCATAATGTTCCATCATACGCAAGTATCTTTTGATTTCTTTATTCCCTTTCTTGAATAAAGTAGCATGTTTCGATTGTGTTTTCGGCTTTCCTAATAATATAGTTTCTATTTCTGTTCCATCTGAATCAAAAATAAATCCACCATAAATCTTTACATTAGTAGTTGGTAAATTCTCATCTTCTGATAATTCGAGTGTTAACCAATCCCAACTTTCAAAAAGTAATTCTCCTGTAAGAGCAGAACATCTAGCAAAACTATATTTCCTTTGTACCCTTGTAAATTCCCCAAAATCTATGACATCAAGGACTTCATCAGCAGATGCTGCATTCTCTAAATCAATCTTATTTGATAGAAATAAAACAGGGGCATGTTCATTATATCCTAATGCATTATTGAATTCCTCTGCAGCTAGATCAAAACGTCTTCTATCTGAAGAGTCAAGAACGAACACTAATCCATCAGCACTTTTAACAAATTTCTCCCAAAGAGTTTCTCTAAGTGGAGTTTGCCCACCTAAATCGTAAACGATAAATTCTAATGAACGATACTTGTAAATTTCTATATTAATACCAAATGTGGGTCGTGTTAGGGCATAATCAGATTTCAGAAGTCTTCCTACAATTGTAGTTTTTCCAGCACCATCTAATCCAATAATAGCAATTGTCTTCTTAGTATCCTCAGACTCGTCGTCATTTGATTCCCTTGATTTTATTAGTTTCCTCAAGAAAGACATTGTTAGTGTGTCTCACAATAGTAGCTCATTCAAAGTGAGAAATTTAGAGTGACCTAAAAATTCACAAATATTGAATGTTTAATACTAATTTGTAATCTAATTGTTAAATACGATTAATCATTCCAAAGGTTAAAAATCTTACTTAAGAGGTATTTCGAAAAAAACTTTTAAAAAAATCTCCCTAAAATAAATTTAAGAAAAAACTCAAGTAGTAAGTACCTTTTAGGCCATAGAATTAATTATAAAGTATAATTCCCCGAATATTATCGAACAATAAATAATGGATGAAGAAATGTTGAGCCAAGAAAATGTCATAGAGATTAGTGATCTAAAGAAAACATATGGCTCAGATGAAGTAATAGCAGGACTTTCGTTTACAGTAAATAAAGGGGAAATTTTTTCATTATTAGGACCTGATGGATCTGGCAAAACCTCAATAATTGAGATTTTAGTTGGATTAAGTAAACCTAGTGAAGGTGAAATATCTATACTGGGTTTCAATATTCAAAGCGCTATTGAGATGAGGGAAATAAAGAAAATAATTGGTTTTTTGCCACAAGAATTTCGTACACACGATAACTTAACTGTTAAAGAGAACATACAGTTTTGGGGAAAAATGTACGATAATATGATTGACACCTCAGAAATTCTCTCAATTCTTAATTTAGAAGAGAAAGCAAATACAAGATACAAACATCTCACACCCAGTTTAAAGAAACGAGTTGGTTTAGCCATTGCATTTGTCAATAATCCAGAGATTGTATTTCTAGATGAACCAACTGCCGGACTTGACCAATTCTCAAAAAGAGAAGTCTGGGATATCATTAAGAAATTCAATAAAGAAGGAAAAACGATTTTTATAACTACAAATGACGCCATTGAACCACAAGCAATTGCAGACAGAGTGGCGATAATACATAAGGGATTAATGAAAGATATTGGGACTCCAATAGAGCTAATAGATCGATTCAGTAGTGGGAATAAAGTTATAATTAAAAGTCCGACAGAGCGAGCAAGATTAGATGCTATAGAGATTTTGCAAAGTGCTTGTCCATTAGAAGTTCTATATGATGAAATCATTATCTCTAGTGAAGAAATAACATTGCTTGAAATTTTAGAGAAATTGGATAAAGCAAAAGTCAGATATTCTGATATTATTACTCAAAAACCCACTTTAAATGATGTCTTTATCACTTTAACAGGAGAGGCGTTGAACAAGAAGTAAAACTCTTGGAGAAGTAAATCTTGAGCGAACAATCTAATGAAGTTTCCCAACAACATACAAGGGATAACGAAGAAAAGAATCGCTTCAAGAAAACTTTGCTGAATATTGGTTCTAGTTTGAAAAGAATTACTAACCAAGTAGGCGGAATCAGTTTAAAATATTTCAGATCACCAAGTTCAATATTCTGGTCAATAGTGTATCCTGTAATCCTCATTTTATTATTCGGAGCAATGTTTGGTCGGACAATTGATACAAATTATAATTTAGAAGTCTATGATTTAGATAATAGTACCGAATCAATTGCATTAATTAATGATTTAGATAATTTGCCTGGATTAACATTAAACCTAATTGAAGAAGATGTAAATCAAATTGATGATTGGATAAGAGAGGAAAATATAGTAATTCTTCTAGAAATTCCCGAAACATGGGGATTAAGAGTTAGTTTGAATCAGACCAGTAGTCTTACGGTTTATATTGATCCTTCTTCTGCAACTGCAAAAATTGTTTTAGAAATTGTGGAAGAAGTAGTATCGACACAGAACATTAATTTATTGGATATTGATCCAAAATATGACGTAATACTTGAAAATCTATATACAAATGAGTTAAGTTTTATAGATTCACTAGTTCCCGGAATTATAATGATAACAATATCAACAATAGCATTGTTTACAAGTTTAAGTTATGATTTAGAAGAAAAACGAAGCGGAATATTACAAAAATTAGCGACAACTCCTGTAAACAAATTTGAATGGATAATCTCAAAACAAATCTGGCAAATTTTCATAACTATTTTAGCAGGGCTATTGACAGTATTATTTGCCTTGATTTTTAGTTTTAATGCAAGTAGTTTACATCCTTTGATGCTTGTCTATATAGTCTTTGGAACTATGACTTTCTCAGGTATTGCTATGATTCTCGTTAGAATAATAACTAACCCTGATGGAGTAATAATAGCATCAGTTCTCATAACCGTACCTCAGATTCTGTTAAGTGGTGCTCTTGTACCTTTAGATTCTTTTCCAGAGTTGCTCCAGCTTATCTCAAGAATATTTCCATTATATTATCTGACAGAGGGCATGCGATTTCTTATGCTTGAAGCTGCTACATCTTTGTGGTGGAGATTCTTTTTAATATCAGCTTCAATTGCAATTGGATTCTTTGTAATTGGAATATTTGCTACAAACTGGAAAAAAGATAGTTAGTAAAGAAGGAAAAATAATGTCAAAAAGAAATATTGGAAAAAAAATTGGAAACTTCTTCCTTCACCTAGCACATAGTTTCAGACGGATTGGTAATCATATTAGAGCATCTGTGAAATTATTCTATCGTTCACGCCTTACAGTTTTCTTGTTTTTATTTTATCCTATAATCTTGCTTCTCTTATTTGGTTCAATATTTGCAAAACAAGATCTCTTACTATTTGAGCTTGGGGTCCAAGATAATGATATAACTTCAGTTTCACAAGATTTAGTTGAAAAATTAGATTCACTTGATGTATTGAGTACGATTTCTGTACCAACAAATGAAGATCCAAAGGTAATTATGCAGCAAGAAGATATGTATGCTTGTTTAGTAATTCCGGTTAATTGGTCTTCAGATGCGATAAACCCGCTGTATAGTTCCTCAAATGTTACTTTAATTATTAACTCAATTTCGCAAAGTGCATTAAGAGTATCCCATCTAGTTTCAAATGCTCTGCGAGAGTTCAACATAGAGCAAAATGGAACTCAACCAATAATAAATATTGAGACTGAAAATTTCATTTCAGAGAATTTGAATTATATTGATTTCTTCCTTCCAGGGATTATTGGTGTTATAGTAATGAATACAAGCTTGCTAGGCACAATAAATCGTCAAACTCATTTTAAACAAGCTAAATTATTTAGAAAATTTGCTACAACACCATTAACTAGATGGGAATACGTAAGTTCAGAAATCATCTGGCAATTCATAATTGCATTTATTGCAACAATTCTTACTGTTTTTACTGCTTGGATAGTTTTTAGCTTCAGTTGGAGTAGTTTTCATGTATTAATCCTTCCAATAGTATTTGTTGGGTCGATTCTCTTCTCTGGTTTAGGCTTACTTATCAGTCAAATAATAAGAAACCCGAATAATTCATTAATAATTGGATTTCTAATAACAATTCCAATGTTATTCTTGAGTGGAGTATTCTTTGATGTTTCAGGAATTAGTGCACTAACTGTTCTCTCTAAATTCTCACCATTAACATTCATTGTAGATGCATTACGATCAAGTATGATTACTAACAATTTCGGCAATGCTTGGATGAATATTGGCATTGCATTTGCAATTGGTCTAGCTTCAATAATAGTTGGTGTTTTCCTTACTAAATGGGAGAAAAAGTAGAACTCAGAATAAGGTGTAACTATGCCCGAAAAGAAAACTATAATCTTTGTCACAAAAAACAAAGAAAAAAAATCTGATATCAAAAAAATGTTGGGAGATAAATTTGATATTCAGTTCACATCTGATCTAGATTTAACTGAAATCCAATCACTTTCAGTAGAAGAAGTAGTAGCTTTCAAAGTAAAACAAGCATATGAGAAAGTTGGTACCCCAATCGCTGTTTCTGATAGTGGTTTAGAAATTGAATCTTTGAAGAACTTTCCGGGAGCATTAGTAAAATTCATCAATGAAACCATAGGTCAAGAAGGGATTACAAAACTTCTTGAGAATGTTGAAAATCGAAATGCTCGTTTCGTTGCTGCTATTGGTTATTGTGATCACGAAAAAAATCCAGTTATTTTTGTAGAAAGGGATAAAGGAACAATTTCCTTGAAACCTAGAGGAGATGGTTGGCACTTTGATCGCATCTTTATCCCAAAAGGAGGGAAGCGAACATGGGCAGAAATAGGTCGAGAAAGAAAAAATATTGATTCGGCTTTTCGTAGAGCACTTGAAAAAATGTCTCATTGGTTAGAAAAGAAAGAATCTTAGAAGAATTGAAAATTACAATTCTTCTACATCAGCAAGTGGGGAACGTGTAAATATTCTGAATGAATAAATAAGAAACGCAATATAGAGTAGTTTCATAAGAATAACAATAATTGAATGAATGGTTTTAACTTCTTTTGCATAGAAGAAAATGTAGGCTGCAAAAAGTATTCCCATCAAAGCACATGCAACAATAATGAGCAGTAAATTCTCATATTTCTCTAATCTTTCCCTTTTGACTCCTGATTTTATTCCTAGAATTATAGATAATCCTCCTATTGGAGCAACTATTAACTGTGAAAGACCAATTGGGATGAGTAAACTTCTTCCAATAATCTGTTTTATGTCATAATAATATCTTCTCATATCTTCAAATTGTCTAACTAGAAGCGTTCGATGGTCTTTCTTAATTCTACGCTTCCACCAATCAGAAGCTCTTCTCTTTCGTCCAGTAAGAATTTTAGGAGCAATATCCCTCTCAGGATTTTTAAACAATCTCCATGCTGGAATAATAAAGAAAGTAATTATAAAAACTGCTGCAATTATTCCTTTATAGTATTCATTTATAAGATCCAAAACTCCCAAAGCATTTACAACAGTTTGTAAAAACTCACTAGCAGGTGTAGTATCTCCAGGCCAAACTATGAATGCTCTTATAATTGAAATCAAAGAAAGGATAATTCCTAAAATCATCATAAAGTATATTGGAACAAGCATAATTAGTTTGAAACGTTTAGGATCTAATTCTTCTTGTTTTTGAATCATTTTCTCTCCGAATTTTCCTCGAATTTCACTCTTCTTATCCTTTATTTCTTGTTTTTCTTTTGAGTAATGATCATCAATATTTCTTTCTTCTTGTTTTAATTCTCTGATTTGTTTTTCTATTCTCTCTTCTTCTCTACTTATTTTTCTGTCAGACCAAGAACCAGATTCTCTCTTCTTTTTAATCAGTGCTTCTTTCTTTGAAATTTCTTTTTCAATAGATTTGATTCTATTATGTTCTCTTTTTTCTTTTCGTTCAAGCTCATCTAATTGCTTCTCAAATTTATTGATATCTTTTTCACTGTAAGATTTCTTCTTTGCTGTTCTTTGTAACCAATTTAGTATCTTTTGAGCAATAGGAATATATCCTGTTATGAAACCAAAACCACTAAGAATTTGTTGGAAAATGAAATAGATAATAAGCGGATAGAAAACAACATCTAACCAAGAAGTGTTCACACCCTTTAATGTTGCAGTAAGAATTATTGTAAGTAGAAGAACAATTAAACCAGAAATAAAAGCAATGTAATAATTCCTATCGACTTCTCTAAATGAAATATTTGTTCTGGGTTCTGTTTCAGTCATGTTAATAGAAGATTATTAGTTGAATCAAAAAGCTTTCGTTTTTATTAGCAAATTGGTTATCATATGGAAAAACGGATTTTCTAGTACAAACACTAAACTAAAATTTAGGTATCAACAATCTATAACCAATGAAACCTAAAATTCGTCTTGCTACAGCATATGATATAGATGCTGTATTTGAGATAGAGAAATTATGCTTTGATAAACTTGAGCAATTCGATAAGAATTTCTTTTACTTATTTTTAATGAGACGAAATTTTGATATTTTTTTCGTAGCAACCATAGAAGATGAAGCACAAGTAAGCAGATTAGTTGGTTTTATTATTGCTTATTTAAATAAAATCGGTAACTATGAAATAGCAACAGTAAATGTTCATCCTGATTTTAGAAATCAAAGAACAGGGTATGAATTAATGGTAGAACTTGAAAAGGCTATCAAAGTTATAATTCATGAACTAGTTAAATCAAAAAAGATTGATGAAAATTCTCAAAATATAATAATTGAACTGACAGTTCATGACAAGAATGATGCAGCTATTGCTTTATATGAAAAATTAGAATACAAGAGAATTGAGACAATACCAAACTACTACACGAAAGGGAAAAATGGCATACGAATGATAAAATCTCTTAAACTAAAGTAGTAAAAGGTAGTCATTTTAATAGAAATCGTCCCTAAATTAGTCAATACAAATATATTTTTATTTATGTGTTATAACAATCCTTCATAGGGTTAAAACAAGAGGAAATGTAATATTATGAGTCATGAAGTAGAACGAGACGATGATGACAAAGACATTGCTGAAAAAGATAGAAGCTATTTATTATCATATACTCGACATTTAGAAAGAAAGATTAGAACACTCGAAACTGAGAAGCAATTAATAGAAAATGAGCGCATGCGTATGGAAAGAGAAATTGCTTCGATGAGAAATGATCTTGAACAAATGAAGAGAAGTCCACTAATCACAGGAACTATTGTTGATGCATTAGATGATGGCAGAGCAGTGGTTAGAAGTTCAAGTGGGCCAAGTTTTGTAGTTAATGTAATTAAATCAATTGAGAAAGAAATATTAAAACCTAATTCTCGAGTTGCTTTAAATCAAAGGAATTTTGCCATTGTTGAAGTATTACCTCAACAAAAAGATCCAATGGTTTCTGCTATGGAAGTTGAAGATAGACCAACAGTTGCATATGAAGATATAGGCGGTCTTGAAGAACAAATCCTTGAATTAAGAGAAACTGTTGAACTCCCATTAACCAGTCCAGAATTATTTGAAAAAGTAGGTATATCCCCACCAAAAGGTGTAATGCTTTATGGTCCTCCAGGAACTGGAAAAACACTCTTGGCAAGAGCAGTCGCTCATGAAACGAATGCTACTTTTATTCGAGTCATTGGTAGTGAACTTGTTCAGAAATTCATTGGTGAGGGGGCAAGATTAGTTAGAGAGATTTTTGAGTTTGCTGAGGAAAAATCACCTACAATTCTATTTATAGATGAATTAGATGCTATTGGTTCCAGAAGATTAGACATCGCTACAAGTGGTGACAGAGAAGTACAAAGAACACTAATGCAGCTTTTGAGTAATCTAGATGGTTTTGATGTCAGAGGTAATGTAAGAGTCGTTGCAGCCACAAATCGACCTGATATTCTTGATCCTGCTCTACTAAGACCCGGTAGATTTGACCGAGTAATAGAAATCGGCATGCCAAATA
>DAOVPS010000018.1:0-26747 GCA_030629105.1 Candidatus Heimdallarchaeota archaeon | reverse complement strand
ACTTGTATCCATTTAAAGACTCATTCTACGCTGCTTATGGGTATGTAAACGCAAACCCGCATGTAACCATTAAATTTAATCCCAAATTTATGGTTCGCTGGAAAAAATTACCTAAAGGTTATACTGTAGAAAGATTGAGCCCAAGCGATGGTTTCAAACACTACAAAGAGATTTACAACACAAGAATCAAGGATGTTCATGGAGGTATAATTAGAAATGAGAAGAGATGGAAATTGTGGGAAGAGAAATGGCCTGGATGGTTTGTTGTAGCATTTAATTCAAAAGGAAAAGCAGAAGGCATTATGAGATATTCCACCAAAGGTTTTATGGAAGGATTTTCTTGGTCTGAACCCGGGAAATTACGAATAAATGATATTAAGTTCTTAACACCTCAAGCTCGTCAATCGCTTTACCATTACTTATACCTGTATGCTGATCAAGTTGTTGAGGTAACAATGCCAGTAGTACCCTATGAATCAGAGCTTTATTCATGGTTGCATGGTCACTACATGACTGAACTTCAGGCGGAAAATATCTGGATGGCAAGAATCATAAATGTAAAATTGACTCTTGATGATCTTCCAGTAGCATCAGATGGTAAAATTACAGTTAAAATATCAGATGACCATTGCCCCCAAAACAATCAAACGTATACAATAACCTCTCAAAAAGGAAAACTAAATGTTGAAGAGCTAGGAGAACAACCTAGCAAACTCGAGATGACTCAAGAAGGATTAGCTTCTTTAGTATATGGTCTTTTAAGAGCAGAGGACTTGGAATCCTTTGAATGGATAAAAAATGCAACTGAAGAAGAGAAAGCACTTCTTGATACATGGTTCCCAATACTACCTCCAATACTCACTGAAGGTTTCTAAATTAATTGAGGGAGTACTTTGACCGGTAAATGGAGAAAACCATCAGAGGATTTGATGGATCTTCTCGCTACACTATTGGAACCCTACAATTGTACCAGTAGAAAGATGTTTGGTAGTTTAACTTATTTCGTAAACAATAATATGCTTACAGGTGTCCATGAAGACATCATCTTTCTTCGACTATCAGAAAAGGATAGGGAGAAGATTAAGAAAGAATTTCCAAGTGTAAATCAATTCGAGCCACTTGAAGGAAAAAAAATGAGAGAGTATGTTGTTTTAGATGAAGAAATCTATAGAGACATACCAACACTAGAAAAATGGCTAGAAAAAGCAGTAAGCTTTGTTTCTTCATTACCTCCAAAGATTCCAAAGCAAAAGAAAAAGTAATTGTTATAAATAACCAGAACACAATTCCAACAGCAAAAAGTCCTGGTGATAACAATTAAATCAAATCCTAATTCTCTGATTACAAATTTGTATTGTACAAGTTGTGGAAAAGAATTCTCATCTGAAGAAGTTCATACTGTCTGTGATAAGTGTGGAAAAGTCATATATGCGAAATATGATCTCGAGACAGCAAAAGAATCCATATCAAAAGAATCAATTCAAGCTCGTCAAGTATACAATATTTGGCGGTGGCATGAAATCATGCCTGTAAAAGAAGAGAAATATAGAATTTCTTTAGGAGAAGGATGGACCCCCATCATTCAATTACATAATTATGGGAAGCAATTAGCAATTGATAATTTGTATATTAAAGATGAAGGTTTGAACCCAACGGGATCTTTTAAGGCTAGAGGACTATGTGCAGCGGTTGCGAAAGCGTTTGAATTTGGATTAACAGATTTTGTAATGCCAACTGCAGGAAATGCCGGAGCTGCATTGACAGCTTATACTGCGCACATTGGTGGAAAAGCTCATGTCTTTCTTCCGAAAGATGCTCCCAAGTTCATCATAAAAGAAATCGAGGTTATGGGAGCTGAAATAGAATTTGTTGAGGGACTCATAAGTGATGCAGGAGCTAGAGCAAAAGTAGAAGGCAAAAAGCATGGGTGGTTTAATATGTCAACTCTTAAGGAACCATACCGTGTTGAAGGAAAGAAAACAATGGGTTTAGAACTTGCTGAACAATTTAATTGGACGCTTCCAGATATGATCATTTATCCAACTGGTGGAGGAACCGGAATTGTTGGTATGTGGAAAGCATTTGATGAAATGGAACAAATGGGAATAATAGATAGTAAAAGACCAAAAATGGTGACTGTACAACCAACTGGTTGCCAGCCAATAGTACGGGCATTTCATCAAGGAGATAAATTTGCCGAACCATGGAAAGATGCACACTCATTTGCTGCGGGAATTAGAGTTCCTGGAGCAATAGCCGATTATCTCATCTTGAATACCTTGAGAGAATCAAAAGGCAGTGCAATAGCTGTTGAAGATTCCGAAATTAGAGATGCTATGTATAAGATGGCAAAAACAGAAGGAACCATGGTTGCACCAGAAGCAGCAGCAACAGTCGCAGCTGCTGAAAGACTAAGAGAATCGAATTTTATAGATCAGAAGGACAAAGTCGTTTTATTCATCACAGGATCAGGATTAACAACACCTTATGATTGGTAAATACTGATACATATAAATTGACGAAAATATTAAAGGGAGAAATACCATAAGTCAAAAGGTATATTTGAATTAAATGGTGAAAAAAATGGAAGAACCTACTTGTCCAAATTGTGGAAAATCAGATTATTTCAGATACAGACAAATAAAACATACGAGTCAAAAAATGCCAAGAGATTTAGTGGCTATGGTTTTTTGTACAAATTGTGGAACCATTATTGGCATTGGTGCTGGACGATAAAAAATATTAGAAGTGGAATTACATCTTTCCACTTTTCTATAATTTTTTCAATAATAATAAATTTGATGTGTGAAAATGATTTCTGAAGATAGAATCCATCTAATCTTTGAAAAAATAGGACAATCTGTTCAGAGTTCTTCTTTTCTAGGAAAGGGCGAAGCTTCAACCGTATTAAAAGTCAGTACTGATAAAGGCACCTATGCTCTTAAGACTGCGTTATATCCTGAACGAAAGGAAAAAATTCTGAAAGAAGCCAAATTTCGAGCTTTCTTCTTAAAAAATGGAGTATCTTGTGTTCCTCGACCTGTGTATACAGATACTGAGATCTTTCCAAATGGAGCAGTTATTTACGAATATGCAGAGGGAAGTAAACCAGAAGTTATCAACATCAGTAATCTCAAGCAATTTGCTCGAATTATAAGCGAAATTCATAGGATTGATTATGAGATAGTAGATGATGGATTTAGCCAAGTACAGAAATTATGGCAATTTCTTGACAAGACAACGAGGAAGATTATGACCAACCATTCACATCTAATGAATTCTTCAATTGAATTAGCTTTTGAAAAAGCACTAAAAGAGTTCGACCAGAAGATAAAGGAAAAAAGAGATGTGAATACGATTGGGATGAATGCTCAATTACATGGTGATTTAAGCGATAATTTTGTGATTGATGAACAAGACAAAATATGGTTGATAGATTGGGAAAACTCAGAATATGGAGATGTTGCAGAAGAATTATGTTGGTTTCTGTATATCAATAAAATACAACCAGATGATAGATTAACATTCTATCAAGAATACAAAAAATGGTTCATTCCAGCACAAAAAATCAAGTTTGAAGAAATAGAGGAGTTTTACTACGCTGCAACACCCGTGTTCAATATTTGTTGGGGAATAAATCAATTGGATACGAACATAAAGGAGAATTTAGAACCAGAACGTAAACTAAGAGATCTAGCACAATCAGCTAAGAATTGGAAATCTTTTTACTCAGATACAGCAACATCCTTGATTATTAAAGGAATTAATACATTAAAAGAAGCATTAGACTGAGATAATGCGTTTGAGAAGCTAAGAAAAAAAAACAAAGGATTAAAAATCCTGAAAACAGATGTTACCTATGGTCGAGTTGAATTCTACACTCAATATAAAGATTTTCGGATGGATTATCTTCGTTTTCAATGTGACAGTAGGGATAACAAATTTTCTTTATTTAATTATACAATCATCTGGGGCATATTTCGGAAATACGGTTGGAATTTTCATCATTAGCAATCTTTCAGTCACAATGATCTATTCGCTCATTTTAAGCCACCAATTAAGAACAACTATGAAACAAGGAAATCGATTAAATCTCTTATGTTATGGTTATTTTGGAGGAGTAATTTTGGTCATGATTTTTACTTTTTTGGCTGTTTTCATTGGCTTTAATGATGTAGTTTCAGTTAATCTTGGATTGGGAGTGTTATTGTATGGGGCAAATTTTGGAATAGTGATCTATGGAGCCGTCTTAGGACTTATCCCTGCTATCTCGAAAAACAATATTCTTTTGTCGACTTCTCCCATTCCAGAAGATTTAGTTTGGAACAGAAGCATCAAAACCCAGAAACGAGTGAAGTGGCTGAAATATGTAATAATTATTATTTGTGTTCTTGAGATAGTCTTCGGAGGGTTGGTGTGCTATGCACTGTTCTTCGGCTTACAAGGAAGGTTAAGGATGTTTATGCTTAGAGTATTTGCAGGACAAGCAGCAGCATTTTTTGGATTTGGCATCCTCAGTTTCACGTTCATCCTTCTCAAAATAACTCGCTCCATTCGTGGAAAACTTAAACGAATTCCGATGAGCTTCTTGGTCATCTTAGGGATTGTTCTTTCAGGATTATGCTTCGTCCCGCTTGGATTGACCACACAATTTACACAGGATGCAGATGAAACATTTTCCACCCGTTTTAATCCGGTCTTTTCCGGTGATTGGAAAGCAGTTATTGATAATTCGGGTTATGCCGATGCATTTCTCCGGACACCCTTCTCAGTTGGCGGATATTTTCTCGGACCCCCCACTTATGATTGTATTGTGAAAAAAAATGTGTTATACTTAGACGGATCTTCGAGTAATTTTACGGTAGACGCGAATGCAAAGTTATATTTTGACGCTTACCTCCCCCCCGACGATTCTGATTCCCTACCAGGAAATCGTTCAGCTTTGATTAGAATACATGGGGGCGGTTTGACAATTGGGGATAAGGGTTTAGGAAATGTAGTCACCATGAATCGTTATTTTGCAGCGCAGGGCTATTGCGTATTTGATATCCAATATGGATTGAATAATGGTCCTGAAAGCATGGACATTCCCATTATTACACCACCTAATGTCTTAGGGAATTTCACATTGGATGACATGATGCGCCATATTGGAGTTTTTACATTCTATTTAGAGGATCATAATTCAGAGTATGGGGCAAATCTCGATTCAGTGTTTCTATCTGGAGGTTCCTCTGGAGGGCAATTAGCATGTGCAACTGCACTCAGTATAGTCAGCGGTAATTATAACGAGACATTCAGTGAGAACTATACCATCAAGGGTATTATTCCATATTATCCTGCAAATAATGTCTCCTTGAGTTTTGCACTACATTCTACACCCGAATGGAGAAATCCGGAATTATTGGTAAATAATCAAAGTCCCCCATGCCTGATCTACCAAGGGGATCAGGATCACCTTATTATCCGATCCCGATCATTGGAAAACACCTATTTAAATCAAGGTAATGCAGAAGTGTGTTTGTTGATTTTTCCGCTAGCTGGTCACGCAAGCGATTTATATTTCTCAGGATATTATAATCAGGTGTTTTTGTATTATATGGAGAGATTTATGTTTCTCTATCACTAATTTTTTCAAGTAAAAAATGAAAAAAAAATTATGAAAAGTGAACTAGATTTTTCCACTCTTCTTTAATTTCTCAATTTCTTTGAATTATCTTGATAAAATATACACAAATAAATAAATCAAAATATATTTCTCAAAAATCATTATTAAGAAGTTTTACTGTACTAGTAATGCCAAATATCTTTGTGAATGTAATGTTTAAAATAAAAACACTCATCTTTAAAACAACCATAATAAAATGAGGAAAACGTCAATTAATTCAAGTTTGGGTACATTATGATTAAGGAAAAAATAACATTCAAACCTCATGGAAGATTTTTACACAAAAGGAATATTATAGCTTTCTTCACTGTAATTGCTATTTTTGGATTGTCAATTGTAGTTGTGTATTTGGATAATGACTTACAAGTTGATTTAATTTACTGGTATATAATGGCTGCAATTTTTCCAACTATTCTGGTAGGTTGGATTACTTTTAATGTTCTTTACTATAAATCAATTCAATATAATATTGAAGAACACGAAATAGTTATTCATCGTGGAGTTATTCAGAAAAAAGTGAAAGTTGTCCCATTTCAATCAATAACAAACATTACAATTTCCAGGGATCCAATTGATAGGATCTTCTATATCGGTTCAGTAAAAATTCAAACTGCAGGATATAGTGGGGAAAAAACACCTGAATTAAAGATAGAAGGTATAAAAAATTACAATGATATTTATAATAAAATAATGAGCAGTGTAAAACTCGACAGTAGGATTACTCCACTAAAAGCTGAGGAAAAATTACCTGTTGAAGTTTTGTCAACTGATATCATTGAAATTAGAAAGGCAATTCTAAAAGAATTCATAGAAATTAAAGAATTAATAGGGAAACGCAAACACTAAAAATTGGAGTATGATAAAATGTCTAAAGAATTAATGGAATTTGGTCCAGATAAAAAATATCTGCAAAAAAGACAACTCGTTGCTTTTATGTGGTTCTTTTTCACTCTAATAATTGTTCTAGGAACTTTCCTAGGATTATATTTTGGAGGAGATAATAAACCAACAGCTTTAATTGTGTTATTTTCTGTAGGAGGAGTTGTTGTAGTTTGGTACTTACTCTGGGTGATATATCTTTCATATTATTATAAATCAATGATTTACCAATTAAAAGAAAATGAAATGATTGTCCGACGTGGAGTTTTTCAGAAAATCGAAAAAAATGTGCCTTTCCGTGCAGTTACAAATTTAGCTATTTTTAGAAGTCTATTTGATAGAATGTTTGGAATTGGAACCATACGATTACACACAGCTGGTTATAGTGGAACACCCTTACCGGAAGAAAATATAGAAGGAGTAGTTAATTACCAGGAAGTCTATGATAAGTTAATAGCAAAAATCAGACCTTTACAAGCAATGACACCACGTGCTAGCGTAGAAGTTGAAGAGCAAAATTTAGGATTTCAAGAACAATTAAGAGTAAATCAGCAAATTCTAGCGACTTTACAAGAAATTAAGGAACTACTAAAACAAGAATAAAAGTAAATACAAGTCTAGTATCCTCTATAGATCTGTACTTTATTCTGAAATTCTATGAAGAGATGCAAATGAAGAAATCTAAATGACTAAATTTTACTATCATTGTTCATCTTAGCAATTTCTTTGAATTTTACTGGTAAAAACTCATCTACAACAAAAGTGAGACACTTTGTCTATCTATCCACACAACTAATCTCATATGTTTATTTTAGATGTTTTCTGAGGATAACCAAAACTAAGATGATACCAAGTGTGATTGTTTATAATGGACCAAATCGTACTAAACTATTTTAGAGGTGAAAATTCGTCAGCAATTACGAACCAGCCCTTAGTTGATGAAAGACGCATATCTATTATCTTTTGATATTCTTCTGAATTAAACCAAGTTTTTGCAATTCCCTTTGAATCAAATTCAACAATTGCTAGAAAGTTAAATGGTTCTCCTTCTAAAATATCTGTGAGTGGACCACGAACAAGGAATTTTCCTTTAAATTTGTTTATTGAATCACCAACAACTGATAAATATTTCTTAAAAGTCTCGGAATCATTTACAGTAAAATTTGCTACAACATAGGCTTTCATTTTTTTTTCCTTCCAAATTTTATATTAATTAACATAAATCTGAACTAAGCAAAAAAAGTATTAAAAGTGGAATTATATTTCTCCACTTTTCTGCATTTTAGTAATTTCTTTGAATTTTGCAGGTAAATACTCATCAACAACAAAAGTAAGACTTTTCGAAGTAAGAGATTGCTGCTCTGCTTTCTTCTTTAATTGCATAAAAACCTTCAATTCCTTTTGGAGATATGGTTTTTGATATCGAGGATCTCTGATAAGTTGTACAGTTCGATTTAAGTCTCCTTTTGTGAAGTTATCTGTTGGCAAATCATATGTAGTGATATCAGTTGGTGTTAAACCCATCCAAATAGCGTCTGGAGTGGTTAAACCGGTTAAATGAGCTGCTGAAGCACTACCTGAAGCTATGACATTGTATATGTGTAAACCCCACGGATCCGAATCTACGAAGACATAGACTGGGAGTTTTAGCTCTTCATTCATCCTTCTTATCAATCGTCTTGTTCCTCTTGGTGCTTGACCTGCAAGGTGAACTAATATAGCGTTGAATTGCTCATCTGCATCTTCTTCAATCAATCTTTGAAACATACCACCTGATTCTATGCAAATAACTTTATCAGCACCTGTTCTTTCGAAATCACTTCTAACCAATGTTGGTCCTATGGTTTGTCCATCTGGATTGAATGTTAAGTTAAGTTCTCGTCTCTGTTTTGTTTTCTTGTCCAGAAAAGAGACTACAAGATCACCATAGATAGTACTTCTCGCATCAGGAAAGATGTTGAAATCCTCTCGAGCCATTCCGATTATTGCTTCAACATCAGTAATTGCTTTATCAGATTCCGATTGATCACCAAACATTTTAGCCATAGCTGATTCAGAGGAGTAATAGAGGTCTCTCAGGGTGCTGGTTCTACCAGGTTGTAAAAGATCCCTAGCTGCAAAAGAAGCAACATACATTGTTTGTAAAAACGGTTTCAAATGACGAACATTCCCTGCAGATCTTTTAATCTTCTTTTTTCCAACTGAATATTGTCTTGTTTTTAAATCGTAGAAAATGTTAGAACTGGCACGCAAAGGCATTTCGAAACTCGGATACTTTCCTTCATCTAATTGACCGTAGACATCTTTACCTAGTGCTACGAGTTTTTTGAATGCCTTATCTTTGACTTTGTCTGCATGAGTTTTAACTTTTGTTTCTTTGGACATATTCTTCACCTTTTGAGACTATCAGTCATCTCCTTTCTTACCACCTTTTACAAAATCTGTAGGAGGAACTTGTTTTTTACCACTTAGCTTAGTTGCAAATTGAGCGATGTAAGGCAAGTACTTTTCAAAGATACTTGCTCGTTTTGCAGATCTCTCTTCGCGTTCAATTCGAGAAAGATAAACGCGCATTTTTCTTGCACAAACTTGCATGGCTAATCTCATTTCACGTTCCAATTCTGGTCGATCTGAAATGGATTCTTTACCAGCAGTTCGATATGGAACTTTTGTGGAAGCGATATGAGTGATTATTGCTAGTTTTGCATTTTGAGGAACTTTATACATCCGCCAATTAAAGGAGCGCATGACTTTTGCAGCAACATCAGCATATTGATCGTAGAGTAATGGAATTCGATTTGCAAAACGAAATAGTGTAGGTTCTGATGATGATTCAATTTTATTACCACCAAATGCCATTGCTACTTCAACTACAAATGGATGCCCCGAGTATGCTTGAGGTTTTCTAGTTACAGAAGCAATAAATTTCGGTTCCAGTTCTTTCTTTATTCCAGCTTCTAGAACAGCTTCTCCTATTGGTGATAAGCACTTCGTTTCAGGTGAAAGAAAGTCTTCGAAGGAATTCATTCCTTGCACACATCTTACGATTTCATCATGATCAAGCTTACCAGGGGCTTTATCCGGGTTTATGTTTACATATTTCAGGAAGTTTTTTGCTGTTATATCACCAACTCGCTGGAAATTGCTTGTTAGGAAATTCTTCATAGATTTCTGTCTTGCCACTCTAATCAATCGCAGCATTTTTTCGGTATCAATTCCTCTTGGATGAGGTAAAACAGCTTTTCCAAGTTTCGGCACTTCATCTACAACTTTGTTGAATTTGTAAAGAACCCCATAGGCATCGATAAAAGTAATATTTGCATAAGGAGCAACCATTGCTGTTGATTCAATGTAATCCAATATTTTAGCATGAGCTCTTCCATAGTCCCCTTCAATATTTACTTCAACAGCTACTCCATGCCACTTCTTCTTGTTTGGGAGTTGATTATGATATCTAATTATTGGTTCATTTTTCTGGATATCAATCATTAAGTGGTATTCATCTATCACATCGCTTCCTCTTGTACAACTAAGGACTCGTGTTGGAAGATTCGTTGTGATTTGAGAATAAAGGACCGTCATAGATGCTCCTAAACCAAAATGCCCTCGAGATTGCCGTTCAACATATTTCCCACCAAAAAGCAGTTTTGCCAAGGCTTTTGGTACCTTACTACCAGGTATTCCAATACCATTGTCACTTATGAAAATTGTATAGACATCTTCTGATTTTTCTTTGATCGATACGAAAATATCCGGATTGATTCCTCCGATTTCCGCTCCATCTAAAGAGTTCTCAATTATCTCTCTGAAGGCGGTGTACAGACTTTTTGTTGGAGAATCAAACCCAGCTAGCTCTCTATTACGATAAAAGAAATCAGCTGGAGAAAGTTGTTTAAATTCGACCTTACTCAATGGTTACCACTCTATTTACTGCGCTCTATTCAATTATTTCATTCATCTAATTATAATTTTTTGCCATAAAAAATGTGAAGAAGTGCGAATAGGCATTTTCTAGAGTTTTATGTTAATAGAATTTAGTTTAAAAAATCACTTTACACTATTTTTTTAAAAAAAATGAGCCGAGAGAATTCCAAATTAATACAGAAGATCTATCATATGATTAAGTAATCACAATATTTCGGTGACTGTAACATCGATGCCTAATTTTTTAAGACGATCGAAAAACATCTCTTCCACATCTTTTTCTTTAACATTTCTTACAAAATTTATGTTTAATTCATCTAAGTAAGTTAGCATAGCACAACTGGATTTGAAGTAATGATGAGTCATGGGGAGGAGTTGTATATCTTCCACTTCTCCACTCAGTTGAACTGGCATGGATGTTCTACCCATATTAGTTAGAAATGCTGAGAAAAGTGCTTCTGCTGCTCTTCTGTATATAGGTTTTATGAGTAATAATTTCAAGAAATAAGGAGTTGCATGTAAAGCTGGATTAGATGCTAGTGCAACAAAATTCGATATCTGCTGAACCTGTGATTTCTCTGATAAGTTTAGATATTTGTAATGATGAACTCCTTCGAGTATTTCCTCAAAAGTGAATTTACCTAAACGAGGATCAATACCAGGATAAATAAAGGTAGTAAAATTCCTCATGGATTTCGATGGAATGATATTTCTTGTATTTATTGGTAACATAATCCTTATTGGTCTTTTAAGGCGTCTCAATTTTCTACGTGGGAGGTTATAGAGGATTTCTTGTAGAACCTCAATATAAATGGCAGTCAGAAATTCTGTTAAGGTAACTTTCCACTCTTTGGCAGCTTGAAGAACATCATTTACATCCATTTTACCATTTATAACATGAGAAACACCAGTTTTCACACGAGCAAAAGGAAGATGAAAGGCGGGAAATATTTTACCTACTTTAGGTATGCCTATTTTGAAGTTCTTGCGATAAGAATACTCGAACTCTTCTGGATCTGGTGTTTGGTCTGCTCTGAAAACATCTCCCCAGTCATCTATAACGTGACCTTGAAGTCTTAGATATTCTGCAACAAGAGCTTTCAGAAAAATTAGAGCTGCAAAACCATCCGCCAAGCTATGATTGAATTCAACCATAATTTGATTATAACTGGCTATTATTCGAAATGGAAACACAGTAGTAGATTTAATTGGAATGTGTTGACATGGGTAATCAGGTTTCTTGATCACTTTAGGTTTATCAGTAGTGGTTTTCCATTTGTACCATAAAAATCCCCGAGAGAATTTTACTTGATAATAAGGAAATCGAGGCATTATATTGTCCAGTGCTTGTTGTAAACCATCAACTTTAACTAGATCTTTCATAGTAGCCCAGAAACGATAGACACAAGGAATTTTTGGTGAAGATGCTAAAGAGAACAATGTACCTGCAGTATCTACACGATATTTTTCTTTTATCAGAGATTCTTCCTCAGAATTTGAGGAAGAGGTTTTTTGTTCTTCTTTTTTGGGATTCTTATCCACTAAATTTCACCACAGATAAATGACTGACTCTACACAAAGCGAATAATTAATGTTACGACATCCATCTAATATTTGCTAAGAGAAGAGTATTTCACAGCTTATTTCAGAATGAAAGAACTATTTGAACTTTTATTTATCAGTCAAATATTCTTTTAGCATTTCAACCCAACGCTTCACACGTTTAAGAGCCATGTCCTTATCTCCCTTCAGAGGATCTTTGAATCCAATATCCCCAATGAAGTCATTTCTCCTCAAACGTTTTTTCATTCGACGAGAGACTCTACCAGCTTTTACTGTGAAACAATAGAAAAAGGCAATGTTTTTACCTTTTATCTCTTCGAATCGAAAGAATGTTCGTAATGCGGGGGCATAAGTTCCAGACCAAACTGGTGTGCCGATAATAATTAAATCATAATCCTGAGGTTTTTTATCATAAGGTTTCAATAATGGTTCAGTTTTCATAAGAACTTGCTTTTCACCCAAGTATTGTTTCATATAGTCTTTTGATTTCACTTCTTTTTCTAATGTTAATTCTAAGACATCTGCTTCGAATTCTTTAGCGATTGCATCACCAATAAACTTTGTATCCCCTTCAAAGGAATAATAAACAACTAACGATTTCACAGGCCTTTCAACTCAATTGAACAATATTCCACTATGTCTTTTATATATTTCATTCACAAATTTAAGAATACTGTATTGTTTTAATTAGAAAATATAAAAGTAACTGGCAAAGATTTTAATGTAAGATACTGGTAAATTCTTTTTATCAAAATAATTGCTTGGTGGATGTTTTGGTCTCGGAGAATTTTGATTTAGTTGTCATTGGTGCAGGAACAGCAGGTTGTTTAGCTGCGTATACAGCAGCTAAGGAAGGATTAAGTAAGATTGCTTTGGTTGATCGTAAACCCAAGAAATTAATTGGGAAGAAGATCTGTGGTGATGGTATTGGTACAAAACACCTAGATTTCTTGCAAGAGCTTGGTTTTCCTATTAAAGAAAATAATATTCTAGCTAATATTATTGAAACTGCTCATATCATTTCTCCAGATAAGAAAAAGGATTATGCATTACTAGTTCAAGGACAACTAGCAATAATTAATCGATACCGATTCGGACAAACTCTACTAGAAGAAACATTAAATCAGGGTGTTAAACTATTTGAAAATACTACATTTAAAACTATGAAAAGGGAATCGAATAAACTCCAAATGCAATTAATAAAAGATGGTTCTGAAGCAATCACTTTAACTACACCATTAATCATTGATGGTTCAGGTATTAATTCCAAAATACGAGAAGAGCTAGGCGGATTTGATGAGAATGCTCAATTAAAGGATGAAGAGCAGTATTATTGTTACCGAGAAATATGCCGGATTGATTCCCCACCTGAAATTTATGTTGACAACGCAATTTTCGAGTTTAGTTTTGATTTAACAAAGGGTGGATACAAGTGGTTCTTTAGCAGAGGAAATAATGAGTACAATATGGGAGCCGGGATTCCAAAATCATGGATAAAAGATGCTTCACCAAAAGATGTATATCAGAATGACATGAAAAGCAGATTTTCTAGTATCGAAGTAATAGAAGGTGGTGGGGGATTTGTTCCAACACGTCACCCAATTCCAACGCATGTTAAAGATAATATTATCTTAATTGGGGATGCTGGCTTGATTGTGAATCCATTACATGGCGGAGGATTAAGTCCCTCACTCGCTTCGGGATATATAGCAGGGAAAATAGCAGCAACACAAGTTCCAAATGAGAATTTATCTGAGAAAGATCTGTGGTTATACAACAAGAAAATTCATGAGAGATATGGTCTGAGATATTCAATATTAGATTTGTACAGAATACTCCTGCAGAATATCCCGGATGATGAATTAAATGATGCATTACAGAAGGAATACTTACCTCTTGGAAGCATCTTTTACGCAAGAGAATATGATGTGCTAATGAAATTATCAAGAAAACTAGGGGATATTTGGAGTCAATTACCCAATCCAAGATTTAATCGCTTACCTGAAATTATTGAGAAGGTATTTGAATGCACTAACAAGTATCCAACTTCACCTGCGGAATTAGAATCCTGGACTAAAGAATATAGAGACTTATACGCAGAGTACTATGAATTGATTGCTATTAGATGAATGTTGGAAATAATTCACAGAAATAATCATTTTTCATTTTCGAAAATGAAGCTATTGAAACATTTTTAATGTTCAATTCTGATTTACGACTCGATTCAAAGGAGACCAATTCTAGTGAATGCTTCCCATGGAGATGAAAGTATTGTCGAAACCATTAGTGGTGTAGTCAATGCTAAAGGCACCCCATCTGTAAGAGAAGTATTGAAGAATGGTACTTTCATGTTGCTTTTTGCTGCTCAGTTTACTCAGAATATTGGAGCAGCAGTTTCTTGGTTAGCTTTACAGTTCTTTATATTCAAATTAACTAATAGTCCTGGTAAAATGGGCATATTGTCAATTGTTTTCTTTTTGCCTTACGTTTTATTCACTCCATTCGCTGGAGTACTAGTTGATCGATTCGATCAAAGAAAAATCATGTTATATTCAAATATGCTTAGTTTCTTAGCATCAGTAGGATATATTTTTGTGTACTTGTTTAGAAAATCTTTGGAGATTACTATTAACGTAAATGGTCTTAACATGATTAGTATCAGATACATTCTACTACTACTATACATCTTAACTTTCATAAATTCATCAGCAGCATCAATATTTTTCCCAGCAAGAAGTGCTTATACAAGATTAATTGTAAAGAAGAAGAATCTACTAATTGCCAACTCAATTGGGTCAACTGTTTTCCAAGTTGCAACAATTATAGGTTATGTTTTAGCTGGAGTAATAGCAAATAGAAGCTATTTAGGGAGCTTTATTTTTGATGCTGCTACGTTTGCCTTCTCAATGACGATGATGTTCTTCATCATTCTAGTGGGTAAGAAACCACCAGAGGTAAAACGACCTGAAGAAGTAACGTTTAGGTTACAAGCCAAAGGAGTATATGATGATTTGATCATAGGTTTAAAAACAATAAGAGCCGCGCCAAAGATATCATATATGCTAATAGTTTTTGCATTAACCATATTTTCATTTTCAACATTTAATGTCTTGTTTATAGTTATTTTACAAGGTGAAATGGGACTTACAGAATCGTGGTACGGTATTTTGCAAGCGGTAATGGGAGTCTCAGGAATTATTATGTCATTAATTCTAATGAGAATAGGTAGAATTAAACGTAAAGTAGCAATGCTGAATATCGCCTTAATAGGTGCAACATTATTCTTGTATGGTTTTGCTTTCGCAAGGAGTGCTTGGTCCATTGGCATACTTTTATTCATATTTGGAGTAGTTATTTCTACAATCAATGTTTCAGCTCCAACTTTGATTCAAGAACAAATACCATACGAGAAACAAGGTCGGGTTTTTGGAACGCAACAATTATTCCAAGGTATAGCTCGGTTAGCTGGAATGGGTATTGTTTCATTAATAGCTGAAGTCGTTTTACCAAAATACATTATCTTAGTTGCTGCAGGAATACTAACCATTGTTATGATTTGGGGTATGATCTACTCTAACCGAGGAGAAATTGCTAAACCAGATTACATTGATGATGAAATTGAACCCAAATTTTCTATAGATAAAGCAGAAGCAATTATGGTTTCTGAATCGGACTAAAAAAAGAATTTAGTCGTCAATTTTGATGACAATTCTCTTATTTTCTTTGCCTTTATTGATTGTCTCAATAATTCGTACTTTTCCCACATCTCGAGTGTTTTTAAGATGGGTTCCTCCATCTGCTTGTAAGTCTAAACCAACAATTTCTACAGTTCGAACTTCTTTAATTTGTGGAGGAAGCAAATTGATCTTTGTACGAATTAAATCTGGAATTTGAAATGCCTCTTCTCGAGGTAGGATTTTGATGACTACATCTCGAGCAGCAGCAACTTCTTCAGCAACACGCTTCTCGATATACTCTACTCTCTCCTTAGAAAAATCAGCTAGATTGAAATCCATTCGAGCTTTATCAGGAGACATATTACCACCTGTTACCATGGCACCAAATTCTTTCCAAATTAATCCACAGAGAATATGGAGTGCAGTGTGATAACGCATGATCTTGTACCGTCTATCCCAATCAATTTCTCCTTTTACTTCAGAACCAATTTTTGCTTCACAAGATCGATCAATTCTATGATAGATTGCATGATTACTATCTCGAACGATTTTTACTACATTGTATTCCTCATTATTAATTATGAGCTTTCCAATATCATGGGGTTGACCACCACCCCCAGTAAAGAAAGCTGTTCGATCTAAGTAAATATTCAATCCATCTTCAGAAATTTCTGTAATTATAGCTTCAAATTCCTTAAGATAACTATCAGACATATAAAGCAGATCTGTTTGCATAATCTCACAATCACGATTATTTTTGCACTTAATAAACATAGAAGTGATAATTCATAATTTTTATCATAGTATAATTATGAAGAAGAATTAGCTAATCTGTAGAAGGGAAATAGATTTTTATGATATCTTCTAATGCATGTTTTTGTTGCAGCAATTTCATATGTTCATTAGAAAAATCTCTAGCAATTGTCTTCAAACCAATTCTCTCAGCTATCCTTTGAACATTCACTAGCAGGATTTCTAAGTTTTGTTGATTTGTAACGTCTGGTAAAATCTGTTGTTGAATCCATAGTGTTAATAGACGGATGTTACTCGCCTTTATTCGGTAACCAATTAAATCATTTTCATTTCCAAATTCCAGAATTTCTTTTGTTAAAGTATTTAATTGTTCTAAAATCTCACTCTCACCAGATTCTAGATATTCCTGTAAAAGAATTCTACATAAATAATACCTTGCTTCATAGGCATCTGCAATATTCCTACTCCAATTTTTAATTAAGTCATTGAGAATAATCTTAGCCTTTGTGTAATTTGATTGAGAACCACTTTTGATAAATATTTGAGCTTCTGCAAGATGTTTGTAATCAATCCAAATGATTACATCACCAAGTTCAATTTTCTGAGAACTTATTTTATCAAGATACTTCTTTGCTTGAGAAATGTCATCTTGAGCAAGAAATACCTGTACAAGCTTGTAATAAGCCCAACCAAGAACATCATGGCGTTTTTGTCTTTTGAAAAGAATTAAGCATTTCAGAGTATTTTTTTTAGCTAATGAATAATCACCCTTTTCCAATAATAATGGAACTAAAAATAGCAAATAAACTGCAACTCGATAATCATCATTATACTTCTCAATGTATGGTTTCAATTTTTCCAAATATTCAATTGATCGATTAAGTTCCCCTTTGTAATAGTACATTCTACCAAGATAATAATAGCAATTCAAAATAAGATTACTAATTTCAAGCTTAGTATAAATCTCTAAACTTTCATCAAAGAAATCAATAGCCTTAGTAATATTTACCGAACCAAATTCAATTAAACCAAGTAATTCAAAGACTTGTCCAATTCCTCTTTGAAAATTTATTTCTTCAAAAATTCTTAAGGTTTTTTTCGCATAGAATAATCCTTTTTTATAATTCTTGCGAATAAAATGTATGTATCCATATTCCAGAAATAGAAATGCTTTCTCTTTAGAAACCTGTTTTTGTTCGCTTTTTGTTAAATTTCTGATTATTTTCAAACCTAATTCAATTACTTCAATAGAATCATCTTTTTTATTCCTAAAATTTAATGCAAATGACTTGTGATACAGTAATTGAAGCAGTTCTTTTACCATCTTTTCTTTTTTTGCTAGATTTATTGAAAAATCGATTTTCTCTAAAACCTCAGTAAATTCATACAATCCATTTAACGTTTCAAATTTGAGAAGATCAAATAAGATTATATCTTTTGAAGTTAGATGTTTATATTCTATCTTAGACAAAATTGATTTTGACTCAATGAAGTGTCCTTTTTCTACTAACAAAATTAGCTCTTCAGTTGAGACATTATTCAAAGATATTTTTCCCCGATTTAACTGTCTTAGCTTTAATTACAGTTCAAAGAGATAACAGTCCTTTATAACTTTTCTACAAAAAACAAATCAGAAGAAAATTGTGATAAGCCAGAGAATGAAAGGGATTTCAATACTCTGGCTCATCAGCGGTAGATGGATGGCAAATTCGCAAACATCGTCCCCCGAGGGAGATTCTGTATGCAATCGTTATTTCAGGGTTGAAGCCCTGATGAAAGTGATAACTGTTACTTCATTTAAGTCCATTACAGGATTTCATGATCTTAAGAGCAAGTCGCATTATTTTAAGAGCACCAGAAATGTCTTGAGAATTGTATTCCGCCATTTCATAAGCTTTCAAACGCATCTTCTGAGCATCTTTTGGTTCCTCAAAATCTTCTAGTAGTTTGTTATACTCTCCAACAATCCTGCTCAAGGTTTTGGATTCCCTACTGTTTGCAGGGAATGTTAATTGATATTTTTGATCTTTATCTTCAATAGCCATACATTATTCACCAAATGAATTCACAAACGATTTTTTGCCTTCTCTTTTGTGAATCATTATTTCATTATTCTCAAGGACTATAAAAAAGCTTCTCATAGGTTTGAGAAATAATTCTGAAAATAATGTAATGCTTTATAAAGTTTAAAGGAGAAAATAATAACAGTTATTAGTGATTTTTCTTTGAAAAAAAAATAGAAAAATCTTGGTTAAAGATTTAACTTCAAACTATATTGTGTTTATTTAATTGAGATGAAAAAAGTGAACGAAACAATAAAAGTAATTCAGAATTTGAGAACCATTCGGAAATTCTCAGATAAGGAGATCGCGAAAAAGGATTTAGAGACGATCATAAAAAGTTCTGTTCGAGCTGCAAATTCTTCTCGCAGACAGAATTATTCAATAATAGTTGTTGATGAGAAAAAAACACTTGAGCAGTTATTTTATGGAGGTAATAAAGGACTTGTTTTTTGTTTAGATTTTAATCGATTATTAGACACTGCAAAACACATGGGTTATGATTATGACCCAAAAGATATTCGATTATTTATCACAGGTTCTATAGACGCCATTCTTGCAGCGCAAACTGCTACAATCGCAGCTAAATCACTTGGTATTGATTCTATTTTCACAAATAGTGTTCATAGAGCAAAAATGGAAGATGTTTACAAGCATTTCGATTTGCCTGAACAGTATTGTTTCCCACTAATTGCTTTAGGTTTAGGATATCCCGAAGAAGAACCCAAATGGAAAATGGGTCGGCTTTCAGGCCCTGGTCTTGTTCATAATAACAAATACCAGAGACTTACTTCTAAGGAGCTAGATCAGCTTGTGAAGGACTATGATGATCAAGATCTTAAATTGGGAATTCCTACTGAGAGCTTAGCGGAAATGGGTTTTGAGCGTTATTTAGATTGGTTCTTTAAAGTAAGAAGTCGTCCGTTTCCTGAAGAGAAAATCAACGAACTATATGACATCTTGAAGAAAGCTAAATTTCTAGTAGATAAATAAAGAGGTGCACAAATGGAATATAAGTTCCTAAAAGAAATAACGAATGCTCTAGGATGTCAGAATGTTTTACCAGTAGATTTTAGTCCTAAAAAAACTTGTAACCACGATTGCATTTATTGTGGCGTTGGAAGAACAACAAAATGGACTATGGAACGATCTGAGTTCTATCCAATTGAGGATGTTTTTTCTGAAATAAACAAGTATATTGAAAACAATGGTATAGTAGAATACATTTTACTTACTGGAAGCGGCGAACCTGCTCTTTATAGTGGGTTCGGTGAATTAGCAGATAAAATCAGAGAGAAGTTTCCAAGCATAGGTATTATTGCCTATACAAATGGTTCTTTACTGAATCGAAAAGATGTTCAAAATGAATTTGCTAAATGTACAATTCTAGGGTGTAATTTGAATAGTGTCTATAATAAGGAATTCAAGAAGATATGCAGACCACTTGAAGATGTTCGATTACAAGACACTTTGAATGGTCTAAAGGAATTCAGCAAACATTTCAAAGGAAACCTAATGTTTGATACTAAATTTGTCAGAGATCTGAATGATACTAAAAGGAATGTTCAAGGATTAATTGATTTTCTGAAAGAAATACAACCTAATAGCTATACAGTAATTAGTAAGAAACATAAAGGACAAGAATTGACTGAAGAATTTGCTTCGTTTATTAGGGAATCAATGAAGGATTTACCATTCCCCGTAGATTTACATCTTGATTAGTAAGAAATAATAAAACAAAATCAAAGAATGAAATTTAGAGTTTATTCATAATCTCAGTCAATTTCTCTTCAACTTTCCACAAACGACCTTTTACCCAACCACAACGATCCATCATTGCTCGATAGGTATTTTCATTGGAGAAATCTTCATGGTAAAGAGCAGCATCTGTTAATTCGCGATAAATTCCCCAACGAATATCATCAAGTTTTTTTATTTTAATATCTATTACTTGCTCCAAGAGTTTCTTTAGTTTCTTATCACCATCTGAAGCAACACGTTTCTGCAACATACTTTCAAGTTTAAAGTAAAGATATTCAATACGATGATACGTTGAAACAGCATCGTTTCTCGCAAACCACATTTCAATTATCTTGGAATGAGGGAAAAATACGTTTATACTTCTAGCCCAGGTTGTAACTTCTTCGGCTTGATACAATTGAGCATTCTTCTTATTTCGTTTTACAACCTCTTCTGCTCGAGATAAATGAACATTCGCTTTCTCAGCATTAGTTAGAAAGTAATCAAGAAATCTGAAGGAATCTTTTCCTCTATGATGACCAAAACACTCAAGGTCACAACCAATAGCTACAGGACCATTTTTCTTATTAATTGTCTCGAGCATCCACTGCCCATTTGGAAAGGCATTGTCTGAAAAATGCCAACTAAGTGCTCGATTTCTAGGTATAATGAAGATATCTTTTTCTGTTTCCAGTTTCCAAATACCTTCCACATCATCAGTATAGAAAGCTCCATACATACCTTCAATGATGGAATAATCGATGTCTAGCTCTTGGAGGAGATGGTTCTTGTGAGTTGAAAAAACTAGTTCCGGCGGGAATAAACCTCTCATTTCTTTTCCAAACATTTCTTTCACCATTTTTCGATGGTGATAAAATTGCTCTTTGATAAATCCATCATCAGTGAAAACGAAGGGAGCATGATAAAAGGGAGACAATAAGACTTCAACAACCCCTTGATCAATTAACTCACCTAAAGTTGAAATCAAGAAATCGTTATGGGTACGCTCAAACCATTGAATTACACTACCAGTTAAAGAGAGATTAATAGAAAACTGGTGATTCTTACTTAGATCTGAAAGCATTTTAAACATAGGACCATAACTTTGCCAAGTAATCTCCTTTACAATAAATTCTTCGTTATAATAGGGTTGATGGCCATGAAGAAATAAAACACAATCAGTCAAAACTTGAAATCTCCTGTATAACTAATACTGCCATTTAACATACTATGTATCATCAATTTACAATTAATGAGTTAAGAACATTTTCCTTTCAATTCAATAATCAAAAAGTAAACCACAAGTTTCTAATTGAATGCTAACAAAATTAACATAGATAAATTGGAAATTATTTTGTGTGGTTAAAATGACAGATACAATAAATGATAAACGAAATATTAAGGAATTATCGATAACATTACTCGAGATAGCAGATTGCAATTTATTACTCTCTACAATAAATTTAGAGAATGAGCAAGTACTGAAACAAATAAAAGATGATGTAAATCCTATTGGTTGGATTTTTGGCCATTGTGCTTCGCATATGGATTTCATTTGTGGAGAATTATGTCAAGGATATCGAAAACTCTCAGAAAAAGAAGGCGCATGTTATTCGTTTGGAGTTTCAAAAGAAGAAATAGAAGAGGGATTACCAACATCTTTCAAGGAATTAATTGAAAGCTATCTTGAAATTCGCAAAGATGCATTTGACTATCTAAACAAATTGCCGGAAGAGAAATTTAGACAAGTACCAGAAGCTGATGCTGGGAAAAAATCAAAGGAATCACTTATGCAAGCAATTCAAAGAGTATCACTACACTTCATGGGACATATGGGTCAAATAGTACTCTTACGTAGAGCTCTTGGAAATCCCGGATTTGGATTCGTTGCTGGTATGACAAAAGAAAATCGCGAAAAAAGAATAGATCAATGGATGAAATGGTGGGAAGAAAACAAAGAGAAGTTTTCTTGAATTCAAGAGTAGTCTGAATAGTTTTTATATTCTTCACGAATGTTAAATTAGACATTTAGAGGGAACTGACTGGTATGATTAATACTGTTTTAGGTCCTATTTCTGAGGATGATTTAGGCGTAACACTCATGCATGAGCATATTTTAGTGGATCTAGATGGTATAAACATGGTTAAGAAAACTTATACAACTGATGAAGTTGTTGATTGTGTTTTACCATATTTGATTGATGTGAAGAACAAGGGTTGTTCAACTATTGTTGAAGCTACTCCTAATGGACTTGGTCGTGATTTAGAAGTTTTAAAAGAGTGTGCAGAAAAATCCGGATTGAATATAATCACATGTACTGGTGCTTGGGATGGTTCTAATGTTAAAGGAAAAACTGTTCCAAAAGATATTAAGGAAAAATCAGTTGATGAGATTGCTTCAGTATGGATAAAGGAATTTGAAGAAGGAATAGATGAGACAGGAATAAAACCAGGTTTTATTAAAATGGCACTTGGGGATGAAGGAGAAGTATTTCCATTACAAGAGAAACTGCTTCGGGCGGCTATAAAAACAAGTTTGGATACAGGTTTTCGAATTCAATGCCATGTTTGGAGTAAACCTAGTGTTAGACGTACTTTTGATATTTTAAGGGAAGAGAAATTACCATTTGATAATTTTATCTGGGTTCATGCAGATGTAAGGATGGATTTTCCGTTAATATATGAAGTCGCAAAGGAAGGAATGTGGATAGAATTTGATGGGATAGCAGGTGCGAAATCTTACAAAAAATATCCTCCAGCAATAAAGAAAATGAGTGATGAGAATATAATTAGCAAATTACTATTTGGTCAAGACTCAGGTTCCTTTAAGATAAAAGAGAACAAAGAAGAAAATGAAATTCAAAATATTCGCCCATATGCAACATTCTTTGACAAATTCGTTCCGTATTGTGTAAAGGAAGGAATAGATCAAGAATTAATCGACAAAGTAATAACTGAAAACTCAAAAAGAGTTCTCACTCTCAAATAAACTCAAAAGAAATGATGGGAAGAAAACAAAGAAGAGTTTCAGAGTTTTCTAAACATCAACATTTTATTTCTTGAAAAATCTCTTTCGAAAACTGTTTGATTCAAGAAATTCATTTTCTCAACTTTATTAATTGATAATTTAAATCTTAATGTATTGATTTCACCAGATGAGCTGGGAATTCTCATTAGTGAAGATGAGAGATTATTGAGGAATTCAAAATTCCAGGTATCAACATGGGAAGAAACTGCTACAGTTCTTTGTTGCTTTCTATCACTTAGCAAAAGAAAACCAACTAAAATTTCATCACTATAGATTGAATAAATCAATTGTCTTTCTTTTTGAATGATTTTTTTCATTGAAGCATAGTAATCCGGATAACTAATCCATTCAAAATACTCTAAACCAGCTTTACCAGATACAGCTTCAATCTCTCCTAGAACAAATTGTTTCAGTATTACCATTAAGTTACTATCATTGAAGTTATGCTTTCTGAGCTCTAATGAGTTTGTTTCGCTGGATTGGATTTTATCAACCATAATTGATAGATAAGTGATTCCTTCACCAACTCTTCTATAACCAAGCTTTTCATAAAGTGAGATAGCTGAAGAATTATTGGCCATAACAACTAAAGCTAGAAAGCTCTTGTTCAATTCCGAAGCTCTTGATTCTGAAAAAGTCATTAATGCTTTTCCAATACCTTGTTTTCTGAAAGTAGATTCAACTGCAATGGTGTAAATAAATAATTGATCACCACGATTTTTACTTAAGGAAAGTATACCAGCAATTTCGTCATCCTTAATGTAAAAATAATTCTCAGCTTTAATTCTGAACCAAATAAACATCAAGAACCTGACGAATAAATTAGTTTGTGATATTTGAGGATCGTGACTCATGTTTCGAATCATAGATTTCTTAAACTTTGACCATTCATACCATCTAACTTTCCAGATGCCAGAATGATAGTTTGGTCGATAGCCAAAGAGTATGCTAAAACCTTCTTAGACATTACTCTCAAGTTCCCGGAGGAAGAAGCAGGATGGAGGAGACTCTTCTTAGTAGATGAGCAAGAAGATATACCGATTCGCACCTGGAAATTCGTTTTTTGGAACGAGTTCCAAGTGAGAAAAGAATTAAAAGAACAAGGAATCTTCCCATCTTGGGAACAAGAGTGCGATGAATTATGATTGATGAGAAGGGGACTAAGTCTGGATCATTAATCATGCCGAGTCAGCAAGAAATTATTGATCTAGTAAGCAAACAAGGCAAAGCACCTGTTGAGTGGGTAGCGAAGATTCTACACTTGGATGCAGAGGATTTGCGAGCAAAGGTTTCTCAACTAGGACTTGTTTTGGAAGAGGATTATTTATCTTTACCTTTGAAAGAAACTCACATAGTAGTGGAGAAAACTCAAGAAAAAAGACCGAAGACTTATTCTGAGAGATACCATGAGAAAGTGGATGTTTCTGAAGCTCTAGGGTTTAGTAAACCGAGAATTATGCCAAGAAATATTCTTTCCTGGTTTGCTCTTATTTGCTCGGTGATTAGCTTGTTAGGGAGTGACTTCATAACCTTTCTAGGTATTGTTTCAATGGTCGCTCTTTGGGATCATTGGTATATTCGGTATTTCGCAGAGTTTTACCTGTTCTTTGTTGGTTTCATCCTTGTTTTACTAAGTTTCATCTCTATCGGGTACTTTAGTTACAGGATAAGAAAATAAGAAAAGAACTCGATGATCTGACCTTCTATTTCTTCCCAGCTCTTATAATCATAATTAAGCATAAATGTTCCCTGAGTGAAACTCCTCAGTTTTCTTTTAAAAGACCTAAAAAGGAAAAAATGTAAAAATGAGATTTATCTTATTGAAAAATCTTCATTTTCACTTGGATTTCCATCGTATACTTCTGGTAAATAATCTATATTGGGATCATTATTCATAGCATTATAAGCTTCAACAAAGAGATCCTCAAGATGATATGTGTCTTGATCTGGTTTTATCATCCAAGCATCGTGTAGGAATTTCTTTGTCCAAACAGTCCATTCCCAAGTATCGATATCCACCCCTCTCGCTGGTGTATCAGCATCTGCTGAAGTGACTGTAAAAGTTTTTTCACCATTGAGAGTATTATCCCGAATATCTGGACCAAACCCACCAGCGTAACAACAATCTATGGAGCAAAAAATTCTTTCAGCAGCAGAATTTTTCAAGTAATTCGCTAAGGTTGTATCATAAAGATTTGCATCTTGACCCCAAAGTTCTAAGTAACTTCCACCATTACCATTCGTCCCTCCATGACCACTGTAGATAAAAACGATCACATCATTGTAATCCGCTATATTGCTCATCCATTGTAATCCACTATTGACATTACCTAAAGTAGCACCTAGTTTACCATCAGGATATACATTGCCAGGTTCATCTGTACCATATACTTTGATGTTTTCTTCTTTGAATGCCATTTTATTATTTGTTAGAAACTCATACCATAACAAAATGCTATTATCACATAATTGTGAAGCAGTATCATATGAAATTCCAACTAAAACAGCATAATATTCTGTTCCTGTATCAATCTCTAAAGCTACATTTTTGTGCTCATAACCTGTACTCATTAAAATATGGTATTCTTCTGTATTGTATCCATCTTTAGAAACAACCATATCAAAACTTCGTTCTCCTCCAGTACTATAGGAAAATACTATACAGTAGTATCCCGAATTATCTGTTGTATCACTAATTTCTCTAGTTCCATCATTGATTCTTACTGTTGCATCACTTAATAATTGCGTAGTTTCAGCATCAGAAATTGAACCATAAAAAATATAGTCATACGTAAAAGTTTCAAGATAAATTGTTGCTTGATGTACTCCATAATATGTGTGATACCCTGATTCCGATACTCGTATTTGCTTTGCACCCATTGGTATATCTGAGAATATATAGTATCCAGGTTCATGAGTTACAGGATGCGAATAGGTATAAATTAGACCTTCATATTGCCATCCTGTTATAAAGTCATAAACCCATAGCCTAACAGCTGCACCATTTATACCTACTGATGTTCCAGCATCTTTTATATAGCCCTCACAGTCAAATTGTAGTGGGGGTCGACTTTTTACGCTTGTAGTACTAATTAATACTACACAGAATAATAGAAATAATATTTTTGTTTTCCTCATTCCCTTCAAAAAATACACCTCGTGTATGTAGATTCTAATCTGTTTCTAAATTTATTAATCTATTTCAAATCAAAAACATAAGGTGTATATGCTTAATTTTGTAAAAGTTGATCTATTTCCTTTAGTAACCTTGCTAACTCCATCCCTTTCTTCGTTAACTTGAACACTCTCACTTGAAGTACTTGTGTATGATGCTTACAGAAGAGCATATTGGCACTTTAATTGTGATGTTTATTTTACAATTGAAATAAAATCTGATGAATTACAACAACAGGTCCAAGTGAAACATCATATAATGATTTTAATCCAATCAAATT
>DAOVPS010000133.1:0-9233 GCA_030629105.1 Candidatus Heimdallarchaeota archaeon | reverse complement strand
TTAAGCGTGTCCTTCCCGAAACGGACTGCTAGCTCGGAAAGAAGAGTATGTCCTATTACAAATTAGGATACTCAACCAAGATAATTTCAGTGAGAAAATCATTTTACTTTAAACAGAATTTCTTATAAAGAAGGAGGGAAATGATTTATTGGATGTTGTACTATGAAAAAATTTCCATCATATCTTGGTGTTAAAGCTTTTGGTGTCAAAATTGGTGCTATCCTCCCAGGAGATAATATCGTAGAGGAGGTTAGTAAGGCCGTTAAAAAATGTCATGAAGATTATTTGATCGATGATGGGGATATCATCTGTGTCAAGGAATCTATCGTTGCGAGAGCACAGGATAACTTTATCTTAAAGGAAGACATTGGTATAGAAGTTAGAGAAAAATTAAACCTCAACGAATCGGATACACTTGGTATACTTTTTCCAATAGCAAGCCGAAATCGATTTATCCCTCTCTTAGAGGGATTTGTGACTGCTGTTCCTAAAGGCAAGATAGTCATCCAATTTTCCTATCCTCGAGATTGTGTAGGAAATCAAATTGCCCCCGAGGAATTAGAAGAGGAGCTAGGCATAAATCTGAGTAAAGAAGAGCTGCTTGCAGATCAATTACAAAAATATGATTTCCGTCATCCAGCTACTGGTGTGAATTATTTAGCAGCATATGAAGAGATTATTAAAAAAGCTAATGTTGAAGCAGAGATTTTCTTATCCAATAACAAATTCAAAATACTTGACCATAAACCAAAGGGTATTATTGTTTCTTGCATCCATGAAAGGGATTCACTGACTGAAAAAATTAAGAAGTTTTTTGAAAATACAATCACAATGCAGGACTTATTTAACGACAGTAGTAAAAATGCTTGGTCGGAGTGGGGACTTCTTGGTACAAACATGTATTCTGATGACAAAATAAAGCTGCCTCCTAGAGAGTCTTTTAATGTTTCTAAGGCTATCCAGAAAGCAATAAAAGATACTACTGGAAAAAAAGTTGAGGTAACGATTTACGGTGATGGAGCATACATGGATCCTTCAACTGGGATATATGAGCTTGCTGATCCGGTTGTTTCCTTCGGTCACAGTGATGGGATGAATAGAAAACGAGTAGGGATAAAATACAAATTTTTTGTTGGTACTCTACATTCTCAAGGAAAAAAGAGGGGGGAGATAGAAGAAATTATTGATGAACAAAAACAGAAAACATATGAGATAGATGATATTTCTATGGAGGGCACCACACCTAGAAAACTTGAAGATATTGCAGGCAGTTTAGCAGATCTTTTGAGTGGTTCCGCTGATGCTGGCACACCTTTAGTAATAATTAAAGGCCTTTTATGATAAAAAAAATGCATGGGAAGAGATTCAAACTGTTCCCCTCTTGCTTTTTTCTAGTTACGTACTCCTTAGCGTGTCCTTCCCGAAACGGCCTGCTTGCCCTGCAAGAAGAAGTGGATGTTGATAACATTACTGTAGCAATAATTGGATAATAGAATTATGTAAAATTTTACATAGTAATGAGAAGAAACTGAACTACTGATATACACACCATAGTCTAACAATGATACTAATGGTTCTTAATCTACATGGGGTAATAAAATGAAAGTGGTACTAATTCGACATGGGCAAAGCGAAGGAAATATTGCACAAGTGATACAAGGACAAAAGGATTATCCCCTTAGTAAGAAAGGTGAGGAACAAGCACATAAAGCAGGAAAGGAACTGAAAGAAATATATTCTTTTGATAGAATCTATTCTTCTAATTTACAACGAGCTGCAAAAACAGCAGAAATAATAGCTTCCTATTTTAATATTACAGAAATAACCTTTTCTGAGAAATTAAGTGAACTTAATTTTGGTTCCTTTCAAGGCAGGAAATCTTTGGGATTAACTGATGAGGAGAAAGCTATTCTCAGTTCTTGTTGGGAGAATACCACAAAACGTTATCCTGGTGGAGAAACTGTTGAAGAATTATCTACTCGTGTTAAAGAAATCTTTACAGAGATAACTCATTCCAATACAGAAAATTCCACTATATTAGTTGTGAGTCATAGAAGAACACTTTTTTGTTTGCTCAAGCAAATTCTTGGTAAAGTACCTATTGTTACTGATGAATGGTTCAAGAATTGTTCTATCAATGAGTTGCTACGCGATAAATCCACTGGTAAATGGCAATTGATCAGATTTGATAATAAATATCAGACAGATATCTAACTTCGAAATAATAAGAAAAAAGAAAGAAGGATTATCTTCCTTCTACATTTTCCTATTCATTAATTGGTATTTTTGAAGTATCAAGTTTGATTGCTTTGAAGATCGTTCCTACTGTAATTGCTATCATTGTAAAAACAAAGCACCAGACAATTAGTTTACCAAGGTAGTAAATTACCGCACCAAATGCGAATTGAGGAACAGCAGCAACGCCAATTATGAAATTGATGAATCTAAGGGAAGCAAAGATAATCAAAGCGATGTGTCCCTTATAGGTTGGTATTTCTTGTCTGTGTTCTTCGTTTACTTGTTTGATGGACTTGTTGACAAAGAATAAGGAAGTAATCAAGGCTATCATTGCCAGTAACCAGACAACAATATGACCAACTTGAATTTGTACTAGATTGCCATTAACGTAGGTAAATGGTACATAATTCCAGCTTGTATGATAAGTTATTATCCAGAAAACTATGAATGCAACAAATAATCCACCAGCAATAAAGAGATTTATTCTTAATTTATCAGAATATTGCAGTGCCAGTAAAAATAATGCTGCAGCAATTAGGAAGAAGCAAAGATAACTTACAATTGCGAATCCTCTCGTTGCTTGTCCAATTAAGGCTCCTGTAAATGGCGAGAATCCACCCCAGACATTTATACTAAAGCTTATTGTCACAAGCAAACTACGAAGGAACATCAAAAAGAAATAGAAGATTGGTATAACTGATCCGCCAATAAAGACAATCTTACTGATCATCGCCAGATTATTTTTTGCGAGACCTTCAGTTCTTGCTGTTGTCTTTGTTTTTGCCGTTTTGTCACTTGCTGTCTTTTCTGTCTTTATAGGCTTTGTAGTTTTTTCATCCTTCTTTCCGGAAAATTCTTCTGGATCTACCTGCACAACGACAGTTCCAAATAATCGATCTGTTAGTGTTTGATTATTATTACTACTACTAATCATTAGAAATGGAATTAATACTGGGATAATGAAGAAAACTTCAATCCAATTTACTATTGCTCTTCCAATGATTAATCCAATATCTCCTTCTGCCAGTTCTCGTAATTCCCAAGTTTCTTTGTTTACGATTTTCTTTGTGGTTATGTGCTGTCTAGTTTTACCATTTGTTTGACCTCTTCTCTTGTATGGGAGGAAAATGAAATTGGCAATAAAGGTTAAAATGGCACATAGTTGACAAACAACTCCAGCTATAATCATAAAGGCATCTGAAGCAAACCCAAAAAGAATGCCACCACATACCATTAAAAGAAAAGGAACTAGAAAATCAGGAACTAATCCCGCCAAAGCTCTTTGCTTAAAAGTCGCTAAAGGCTCCTTTACATCTGATGTTTTTTCACTCATTTTAATTGACCTGTTTAATTTGTTGCTATATAGTTCTAAATTAGGATGAAATACTAAGAATTAAATCTTTTGTTTTTCTATTCCAGAAGAAATTCTTGTTATTGCTCGATTAAAACAGACTCATAATTTACTTGCTGGTCTTGATTCATATAATATCTAGTTTTTCGTATAGTCTACTTTCTTTTCTTTTTCACTGGAATAGGTCTAAAGCTTTTGCTGGATTTAGATTTTATTTTAGTCTTCTTTGGAACTGGTTTCTTTTTCTTTTTCACCACTGGTTTAGGTTTTAGAGGACTACCAGTTGTTGTTTTCTTTTTTGTAGTTTGAAATCTACTTGGTTTAGAAGATATCGTTGACCTTGCAGGTAATTTTGGAACTACTTTCTTTTGCTTAGGTTTTACTGTTGTGCTTCTTGTTTTAGGTTTGCTTGCAGAAACTTGGGTTGTTGGTCTAACCTTAACTGGTTTCTTTACACTTGTTCTCTTCTTCGCTGGTAATTTACTAACTTGACTTCTTGGCTTTACCTGAGATGATTTTGAGGTAGTTCTAGTTGATATTTTAGAAATTGGTTTAGAAGGTCTTTTTACAGTTCTTGTTTTCTTTAGTGGTTTTTTCTTCGGTCTAGCTGATGAAGGACGTTGAACAGGTTTCCTAGAAATAGGTTTAGCTTTGACTCTCCCAACTGTTCTTGAAACCCTAACTTTGCTTTTCTTCTTTTTAGAATTCAACTCTTTTATCCGAATAATAGCAAATCCCGCTTCTTCTCGAACTTTATCATCTCTATCTTTGTTTAAAGTGTGCTTCAAGTATGGTAATGCTCTAGCATCTCCAATTTTCTCTAATGCTTTTGCAGAATTTTTTCTAACAAATCTATCTGGATCTGATTTTAGAGTAGAAACTAATGCAGCCACCGCTCTTTTGTCACCTGACTCTCCTAGAGTCCAGGCTGCTTTTTTGCGCACTCCGACATCTTTACTTTTCAAATTTTGAATTTCTTTTGAAATAGAGACTTTTTGCATTTGTATCCACCATTCCTACATATCTTAAAGGACTACTTCATATTCATATCTTTGTGAAATGGGTTCTTCATTCTTTTTTACAACCTATTAATATTATCTGTAATTTACTTTTGAAAATTATTATTGAGAAACAGACTTCTTGCCCTTCAAGAGGAAGTGTGAGTCTTGAGCATCAATCTTAATTTCTTATGTGAAAACCTATGATAGCATTTTGAACTATCAAGAACAATCAATGCCAAAACTAATTAGCTGGTTAAAGTATATAGAAATCGATAGCAATGGACTTAGAACTTGAAGGAAAAGTGGCACTCATAACTGGTGCTTCAGGTGGTATTGGTGCAGCTACAGCTCGGGTACTTGCTGCAGAAGGTGTTGATGTTATAGTTCATTACAATAGTAGTGAAACTAGAGCTAAGAAATTAACTAATGAATTAGGCAAAAAGACTGTTAGTATTAAGGCTGATCTCTCAAGTGAATCTCAAGTTCTTGATATGTTTAAGGAAATTGAGAAGAAAAAAGGTCGAATTGATATTCTTATTTGTAATGCTGCTATCTGGCCGGAAGACTACACTGAAATTGAAGAAATGACTTTGGAGAGATGGAAACAAACCATGGCTATCGATCTTGATAGCGTCTTCCTGTGTTGTCGTTCTTTTATTCAACAACTTCGAAAATTCGATGGTGAGTCTGCTAGTATTATTATTGTAGGTTCTACTTCTGCTGTTTTTGGAGCGGCTGGTCATGCTGATTATGCTGCAGCTAAAGCTGCCATAAGTTATGGCTTAACTAGAAGTCTAAAAAATGAGCTTGTCAATGTGGTAAGATTAGGTCGAGTTAATGCGGTTAATCCTGGGTGGACAGTCTCTCCGATGTCAGAAAAATATCTTGACGATGAAGAAGGTATAAAACACATTTTGAAAACTGTTCCCTTGAAAAAGATTGCAGAATTAGAAGACATTGCAAATATGATTGCAGTATTAGCATCAGATAAATTATCAGGTCATATTTCTGGTGAGATCATTACCATTGCAGGTGGTATGGAAGGTCGAGTTTTACATCATCCAGAAGAAATTGATTTCTCGAAAGCTTATAAAAGAAATAAAAGAGATTCTTAACGAATTAACTACACTAAAATAAGTAAGAGTCCTAGGCATCAATTATTTTGGTAGCTCTTTATTTTCTTTTAATCAAATAATCTTAAAAATAACTAATTATATAATTCCTTTATGTCTCGCAAAGGTCGTATTATTCTTATTATATTCATTTCTCTAACAATCATTGGAGCTGGTATAGGTGGATTTTTTTTGTGGTCTTCTTGGCCAGCTGTTTGGTCTCGAGAAACTCCTGTTTTAGACTTTCCAGTTGAAGATTCAAATGTAATCCATATTATTCAGGGATATGGAGATATGCCTTGGGGTGATTTTCATAATGGAATTGATTTTGGCTGTAACACCTCTGTAAATATTCTCGCACCTTGTGAGGTACGAGTCACAGGCATCAGCTCTTGGATGTATGCAACAGATCCAGATAGATGGCAAACCAGTGTTCGATTCAATATTAATTGGGATTATGAACTCGAAATAGCTTTTGAATCTTGGGCTCTCAATGAAACATTTGGCGATATTCAACAGGAAGCAATAATAGTTACGGTAAACCAAATAGTCCTTCAAGGAGGAGTTCTTGGTCAGCTTCTCAATCATGGTGAAGGTTGTCATATACATTTTATGATCAAATACAAAGGAGAAGACGTTTGTCCCTACCTTCTTTTCAGCGATACTGCGAAAAATCTCTTCGATTCCTTATGGGTTCTAAATAGCATTGGTGGTATTCCTTGTAATGAGACTTTAGTCTCTTAGCTGAACTGGCTTTCTAATCCCTAAAAGAAGAAGTGTGGATCCTATTCATCCATCTTCACTTCAAAAGTTTCATATTCTGATAATAATAATGAAATATATGTCAAAATGGCCTGATGCTCTCCCTCGAGAGTCAAATAAAAATTTGGAGGAAATAGAGAGCATGTCAAATTGGTTTGTAATTTATAGAATAAATAAAGATACTTTTGCCTTATTGGAACCATTTCACATTGAAGAAGTTGTTTCTTATCTGCTGATAGGTAAAGAGAAAGCCTTACTGTTTGATACAGGCATGGGGGTTGTTAGTATTAAACAAGAAGTTGAAGCTCTTACCAAGAAAGAATTAATTGTCTTAAATAGTCACTCACACTATGATCATGTTGGAGGTAATCACGAATTTTCAAATGTATGGGCTTTTGACAATGATTGGGAAATAAAACGAATGAAAAATGGAGATTATTCACAGAAGAGGTTCAAGAATTTTGAAGATTCTAATATTTGTGCTGAGCTACCAAGTGGTTTTGATAAGAATAGTTATCACATAAAACCTTCCGTGGTTTCCAATGTAATTAAGGATCAAGAGGGAATAAATCTCGGGAATCGAGAGCTAATTATTCATCATACCCCTGGTCACAGTCCGGCTAGTATTTGTATACAAGACTTCCATTACAAGTTATTATTTACAGGTGATACCTTGTATCCCGGGGAAATGTACCTTGATCTTGAAGGTTCTGATTTTGACACCTATTACAAGTCCATAAACTATCTCAATGATTTATATGAGGAATTGCTCTTTCTTTGCCCAGGTCATAATGAAGCTCTCATATCAAAGGATTATTTACGAGATTTCAAGAATGCTTGTGAAAAAGTCAAATTAATATTGCCCCAAAATCCTGAACATAGAAATATTAGTTTTAGTAATTTCAGTATCAGTTTTTAGTAATTAAAAAAAAGCAATTCAAATTCCTTAAAAATGAAGAAGAGTGAGTCTTGGGCATCCTATGAATAATCCCTTACTCATCTTTAATTTGTACTGGTTGTTTCGCAAGAGTAACTCGAGAGCTAACTTCAATACTATTAATGTAGTAGACTGCTCCTTCAACTTCTGATCCTGGACCAATAATCACGTCTCGGCCCTTAACATCCCCGGTAACAAAAGTTTTCTTGATATTAACTTCATTATCAGCAACAATATTGCCATGAACTTTATAGGGATATATTATCAGACGCATGTCTATAGGCTTACCGATAAAAATATTTTCTGCCTTGATGTTTCCATCAACAGTCGAGTTTCCACGAATAACTACATCCTTTTTGGACATGAGATTCCCTTGGATTTTTGATAAGCCAGATAATTTAATCCCTTCAATAGCTTCTATTTGTTTCCCGGCTCTTAGCGTTCCTGACTTTACATATTGTCCTTTTACTAGAGTTTCTCCATCAATGGTAGTTGATCCAGATGACCTTGCATCTCCTTCAATGGTAAGAGAACCTTTTAGTCTAAAAGTTCCAGAACACTTAAAATCACCGTGAACAGATAAATTTCCTGATCCTTTTAGGGTACCTGACGATTTAAATCCCTCACAGTCAAAATTTCCATTTATTCTCGTTGAACCAGATGTAACGAGTTTTTCATTTATCTTTCCTTCCGCAAGTGTTGATGAACCTGATACTCTCATTTTTTTATCTCCATGATTTACTTATAGATTGTCTAATCATTATAATTAAGGTATGGAATTCATTTTTTTTCTCTAATCAATTTTTCGTTTTGTTTTGGTGACTCCTAGAGAATCTCTTGTTGGTTCTGCAATTGCTTCCGTTGTTTCACCCTCCGTTTCCAACGCTTCACCTTCTGCTTCTGGTGTTGTAACTTGTTCTAGTGCATCTTCAGAGGGTGGGGTACTAGATTCAGGAGCATTTTCTGATTGGAATGCTTGTTTTCGTTTTTCTCTTTCATTGACAAGTTTTCTTTTTGGCATGTGTCTTCAACTTCTTTATTATAAATATCGGAATCAGAAAGAACTAAAAAACCTATTGCAAACAGCAGGTGGGATTTGTTATAGAGATTTTACTCATTGTCTCTCCTGAACTGGACTACGAGTTCTTAAAGTGGAAATGAGATAAAAAATCACGTTTTTTGTTTCAAATTTTGACTTTTTAACATTAATTCTTATTTACGAAGAAAAACAATAAAAGTGAATCTGCAAGATAATTACTTGTCTGAAACTGGGTTGATAATATAATGAGAATTGGGAAAACAACTGCTAAAGCAATAATTGAATGTGTAAAAGCTATAGACTATCTTTCATCAGATTCAAAAAAACCAGTTACTTCTGAAAAAGTACATGAGTATCTAAGAATGAGTTTTGAGTATGTTAATGATGCAATTGAAGCTGCAATAATATTGCAATTTATCAATAGTGGCAATATACTAACATTATCTTCTGATGGACTGAAAATGATTAGTTCAGTAACAAAGCAAACAGGAACATTATTTCGAAAGCAATTGCTTAAATTACCACCCATAAATCAATTGATTGAATTAATTTCTGAAGGAAATAATTTCGAAGATGCAGTTAGAAAAATCATTGTATCCTCTAATATAGAGGGGAATGAAAAAGAGATTTTATATTCACTTAGAAACTTGATGATGTTTGCTAATATTATTGGAGCAGAAGGAGATATTAAAAAAAATAAATAGCTAAAAAAAGAATTATTGATATAATTCTATTCCATAATTATGTTTTATCGAAACGGACTTCTAGCCCTTCAAGAAACAGTGTGAGTCTT
>DAOVPS010000181.1:0-6355 GCA_030629105.1 Candidatus Heimdallarchaeota archaeon | reverse complement strand
GTGTTTGATTACAATTGTATTTTGTTTGTATGTCTGTTAAGCTCATTTTTTCTTTATCTTTCATTAAGGTGAATAGCTCAGGTAATTCATGTAACATCTTTACTCGAGTAGTTTCAGTTTCTTTATCCTGTGTTTTGCCTTCCTTTTTATCAACGAGTTTACCAAATGTTACATCCCAGACATCAGAAACAACTCGTTTCACGTTATCAAATTTTAGAGCTTCTTTTACTTGTGTGAGTAATCGAGTATCCTTTATCCCTAACAACTCATTAATATTCCAGATTTTAATATCACCATCTACTGAAAGAGTTAGAAGTAATAAACCGTTAGAACTGAAGCTTACATCCAAAATAGCTTCTTTATGTTCCGCGATTGTAATTATGATGGTATTTCTCTTAGCATCCCAAATTCTAACAGTTTTATCATGGGAGCCAGCTGCAACAATTCTCCTTACAGGATGATATGCAACTGAAGAGATTGAGGAATCTACTGATGCGATCACACTAATTTCTTTTGCTTTCTCAGCATCCCAAACTTTGATTGTTCCATCACTAGAACCTGTAACTATTACTCTGCCATCAGAACTATAGGCTAAATCTGATATTGGTCCAAAATGACCTTTTAGTTCTCCTATTTTTTTCCCGTTAGCTACTTTCCACAGTATGATTTTATGATCCCAAGATGCGGATGCTAGAACATTAGCTGTTGGTGAGAAAGCAATTTTTGTAATGGTATTTACGTGATGTTTTAGCTCATGAGTTTTTTTCCAACTTTTCTTAATATTCCATAATCTTATCTTGTTATCAGCAGTTGCTGATGCAAGCATTGTTCCGGTTTTGTTGATTGCCAAGCTAGTAACTGCTCCCCAGTAACCCCTGATAATTTTTATTATGTGACCTAAATAAGCATCCCAAATTATTATTCTTCTATCCAATGAACCAGAGATTAGTAATTTTCCATCAGGGGTGAATAATAAACTAGTGATTTTTTCCTTGTGTCCTTTTAGCACTAGTAACTCTTTTTTCGATTCCACATTCCATAGTCTTATGAATCCTGAATCATATCCCGTAGCAAATACTGAGCTGTTTGGTGTAAATGTAACAGAGGTACATATTTCCACATTACTTCTTGCGATGTCTTTTGTTTGATTTGTCATTATACTAATCATCCTGTTGGGTTCTTTCTTTTGTTTTCTCACATGATTTGAGCTAATTATTGGGATAAATGTTTCCAATTAACCATAATTCTGATCTTGAAAATAATTGGTTATTGGTGTTTTTATACCTCTCTAAAAACTAATTTATGGAATTGACTCATCCTGAAGACAATTAGTTGTGAGCGCAAAAAATTGCTTTCCTTTGATGGACATTCCAGATCATCATTGAGGTATGTGAAATGATATCTGATTCGATCTCCCAAAAGGTTGCATCTATTTTTGAGGATTTTAATTATAGAGATTATGAGTATGAATTATTGCTTACTTCATTCCGTGGGGTGCTCACAAATCCAGGAGGAACTATTGCTCGAGTGATTCTTATTGGTCCACCTGGTTCAGGGAAATCCTATGTTCTGAATAATTTTCAAGCAAAGATACAAAAAAGACGAATAATAAATAGAGAAACGAATTTTCAGCTTAGATGTATCAATGTAAATTGCATCAATCATGCTTCTACAAAAACTGTTGTTCTAGAAATTATCCAAAAAATCGATCCGTACTTTTATGCTAACGTTGATGAATGCCAAACAGCTGAATTACAATATATTTTAGCAGATATTTTACTCGCAAGGAAGGTTCATCTTATTGTGATTTTTGATAATATTGATAATCTGGTTGAGAAAGAACCAGAAGAAGTTAATTCCTTAATTTACGGATTCCAAAGGTTTTCAGAAGGGAAAAACGATACTGAACCAAATCTTTTCTCCCAAATTTTGGTTGCTCGAGAACTAGAATTCATAGTGGAACTTGACAGAAGTGTTTTCCGAAAGATCACAACTGATGTGATTCCATTCGAACCTTACACTGCTGAACAAACATTTCAATTAATTAATACTTATGTGAAGAAGAAAGTGAAACGCAAAATTGCAGAAGAAACAATCTGGTTCATAGCATTGATTGCTCGAGGGAATATGAGATTAGCCCTAGAATTAATCAAAAAGGCAAATCACTTAGCAGGGATAAAACACTCTATAGCTATTACACCCGAACACATACGAGCTGTCAATAAGAAACTGACTGATTTCCATATTACAAAACAGATGCTAGAAGACTATCCTATAGGGTATAAATTGATGCTACTAACAATTGCCAGACGATTCAAATCTGCCTCAAGAGCTTTTCTTAATTTTCTTGATTTACCAAGTCTATACATTAGCATTTGTGAAGAATACAATCAGATGAAGAATGCCAAGTATTTTTCTGATGTTCTAAACGATCTAGAGAAAATAGCGATCATATCTCTGCACAATGTTGAGAGAGATATTTTTCTAACACTCTCTGACATACCAGCAAATCAATTAGCAATGTATTTGGAGAAGAATCTAAAACAAAAAAGAAGAGACAAACCATACTTTCTTTAATAAAGTTTTAAATCTAAGAATTGATAGCAAATTGTTTAAAACCTAGTGAAGTATTTTGATAGTAGATGACAATGGAAGAATACGATATAATTTCAATTGGTGGCGGACCTGCTGGTTTGACAGTAGGATTGTATGGTAGTCGATACGGATTGAAAACTTTAGTCATTGAAAAGAAAATATTTGGGGGAGCAATGGCAATTTCACCCCTTATCGAAAATTATTCTGGGATGGAACCGATCAAGGGTACAGATTTAACTAATCGATTTAAGCAGCAAGCGGCTTTTTATGGTTCTGAATTAAGGGATTTAACTGATGTTTCTAGTTTAGACCCTGACGAGAAAATAATTACTTTGAATACAGGTGAACAATTCAAAGCTAAGGTCATAATATTCACAACTGGTAGTCGAGAAAGAAAATTAGGTGTTGAAGGCGAAGAAAAATACACAGGTAGAGGAGTTTCTTGGTGTGCTACTTGTGATGCAAACTTTTTCCGAAATAGGAAGGTCATTGTTGTTGGTGGAGGAAATTCCGCTGCCATTGAAACCCTTCATCTTGTTAAGATAGTTGGAGAAGTTTCCATAGTTCATCGTCGTGATCAGCTTCGAGCAGAAGATGCGTATATCAAGCAGATAGAAGCAGCGGAAGTTGGTTATCATTGGAATTCTGTAGTAAAGGAAATACTTGGTGATGGGAGGAAAGTAACTGGTGTTAAATTGTCTAATGTTAAAACTGAAGAAGAACAAGAAGTTCCTCTTAACGGAGTCGTTATTTCCATTGGTTACGATCCCAACAATGAGTTAGCAGCTGAAGCCGGTATTGAGCTGAACGAGAATGGTTATATTATTGTTGACAACAAAATGCAAACAAATATCGAAGGAATATACGCTGCAGGAGATATAACCGGTGGTCAAAAACAACTCACTGTATCAACTGGTCAAGCTACTGCTGCAACTATGAATGCTTTCCTATACATGCATGACGGTAGTTGGTATAAATAAAGATTAAGTGTTGTTTTTTCAAACAACCTTTATCTTTTCAATTTTGTCTTTTGTTAAATTATAATAATTAATCTTGGATGGTTTTGTTTAGTTTGAAGCTCTTAGTTTCCCCTCAAAATACTTCTGAAGCAGTGGAATGCGTTAATGGTGAAGCTGACATTATAGATGTGAAGAATCCATCCGAGGGTTCTCTTGGAGCTAATTTTCCTTGGGTTATTAGAGAGATTCGTAGTATCGTCCCAATTCATATTCCACTTAGTGCTACATTAGGTGATGTTCCGTATAAACCTGGCACTGTGGCTTTAGCAGCGTTAGGTGCAGCTCATGCTGGTGCAGCATACATTAAAATCGGATTATTTGGAACTAAAACAGTGACAGAGGCAATTGAGGTTATGTCAGCTGTTACTAAAACTGTTGTCGAGTACCAATTACCTGTTTCAGTTGTTGCAGCTGGCTATGCTGAAGGAGAAGAAATCGGATGCATCAATCCTTTACTTATCCCTGAAATAGCTCATAAATCATCTTCGGATTTCGCTATGATTGATACTTGTAATAAAAAAAATAGCAAATCTATTTTCGATATTTTATCAGTTGATGATTTGAAACTCTTCATTGAACATTCTAAGAAGTGGAAATTGGGAAGCGCTTTAGGGGGTTCAATAACACTAGCACATATTCCCATTCTGAAGAAACTAAAACCAGACATCGTTGGAATTCGGGGAGCGGTTTGTGATAACAATGATAGAATTAAGGGAGAAATTCGTTCAAATCTTATAGTTGAATTTAATAAGAAACTGAAAGATCTATGATTCATTCTTCTGCGATTATTTCTTACTAATGAAAAACCGTTCTAGGATACCTCTTGCTTGTCCAAGTTCTTTATCTGTTAATTCAGGTCTTTTCCCAATATCATCACTTGTATACTTGCTTGGATCCGGAGCTCCCAAAAACATTCCTTCTGAATGAACGTTATGAATAATTTGAGATGGAAGTTTTCCTATTGGTAAGATATCTCCTTTCTTTAATCCGGAGATATTTGTTGCTATATGATATCTAGCCACACCATCAGTGACTAAACATTTCCAATTTTTCGCGTCAATATTTTCAATAGATAAGATTTCTCCACATAGAATATCTATAGCATCTGCAAAATCGTCTGAGAACCCTTTTGTGAGTCTTTCTCTTAAATTATAGAAAAAATTTCTAATGAAAATTAGAATTGCAGCTGAATTTTTTCCTTCAATCCCTCGAGTGTTCATTGTTTCTTCCCACTTTTCTGGAAAGGAATCAAAGATGTCTTTAGCAAAAACTTCGACATCGCGTAAATCTTTTGAATGTAAAATTTGTTCTATTGGTTTATAGCTCCATTTCAAACTCATTAATTTACTTTTTATTTCTTCTAATCTGGTTAGAATTTTTTGACGATTAAGTGATAGTAGAATTTTCTTATTCTGCACAAGATCAGTGAAGTATTTGGTTATCCCTTCTGCAATAATTATTCTTGAATCCGAATCAATTCCAGTCAATTTCTACACCTTTTTTCCTTTTATCTTACTATAATTTAATTTCTGAATTCTTAATAATTTTCCTCCTATCAAAATTTTGTTTTTTTCGAAGAGGGAATACTTTCGGTCAACCCTCACGGAATCGCTTTTAATACTAAGTGTAAAAGGTTTACTTAGAAATACTTCAGAAACCTAAAGCGAAACAAAAAACCATTGAATTGAAGAGGATTAATTATATATGATAACTCTTTCTATCTCCTAAGAAACGAAAGAATCATATTAAACTAGGTGTTTGATTTATTTCAGGAGAAATAGATATGTCAAAAAAGAAAGAGGAAGCGGAAAAACCTAAGAAGAGTACTTCCACCAATAAGAAAGAAGAACCTCAAACTCCACTAGACGAATTAGTGGAAGATGCTTATAAGAGTGTTTTAGAGGACGACGAGACAAAAGAAAAAGAAGTGAAAAAAGTCAAGAGGATTTCAAAAGCGTCCAAGAAAGCTGATGCGAAAGAAGAGAAAACTAAGAAGGCCGCAGAGAAAGCTGCAGGAACCTCAAAAGACAAGAAAGAAGAAGCTAAAGAACCTAAACTAGAAACCGCTGCTGGTGACTTTTTCGATGCTATCTCTCGAGATGATGAAAAAGAAATTCCCGTCCAAACTCTACCAGGTGTTGGACCAGCTACTTCTCACAAACTCAAAGAAGCGGGTTTAACAACGATTAGATCAATAGCCCTTTCGAGTGTCAACGACTTAGTTGATACTGCTGAAATCGGTGAGAAAACAGCTTCTAAGCTCATTAAGATGTGCCAAGAACAAGTTGGATTAACTTTTAGCACTGCAGATACTCTTTATACTGAACGCTTAGGGCTTGAGAGAATAACTACTGGTTCTGATAATCTCGATGAATTATTTGGTGGTGGAATAGAAACAGGGGCTATAACAGAGCTTTTTGGCGAATATCGAACAGGGAAAACTCAAATCGCTCATCAATTGTGTGTGACTGTCCAGCTACCAAGGGAACGAGGCGGTTTAGACGCAAAAGCTGCTTATATTGATACAGAAGGAACCTTTAGACCAGAAAGACTCGTCGAAATGGCAGAAAGGTTTGAACTCGATCCGAAAGAAGTTTTAGCTAATATTACTGTTGGGAGAGCGTATACTTCAGATCATCAAGTTAATTTGTCTCGAGATATTAGTGCTATTGCTCGAGATAAGAATATCAGACTAGTAGTTCTTGATTCACTTACTTCTCACTTTAGGGCGGAATACATCG
>DAOVPS010000074.1:0-14012 GCA_030629105.1 Candidatus Heimdallarchaeota archaeon | reverse complement strand
CAGAGAGAAAAGATTTCCACATCCTGCATATACCTCATATGAGTTAACAAAAAGAGTTATCGACACATTTACGGTGAGAGATGATCTCGTTTTGGATCCCTTTATGGGTGTTGGAACAACGGCTCTTGCTGCAAAAAAACTAGGATGCATTTACGTTGGATTTGAAATTGACTCAAATTATATTGAATTGGCTTTGGAAGCCTTGAAATTCTAGTTTAGTTTTTCTAAATTAATTGTTTTTCTCGGAAAAAAGGGCATATACTTAGTGTGCGATAGTCACAACTTGTGACCTCGACATGAGTTCTAAAAATGTGAATCTGCCTTTTAAATAAGAATAGTGTAGTAAACATAAGAACAAAACTCATGGAGTAAGAAAAAAAATGTATGAAAAACAAAAAATAAAGAAACAAATCAAAAAGGAAATCGAGCGAACACGAATGAACATGTTGCTCATAAACGGTCGCTCCTGATTTCATTTTTCTAAAAAAAAAGGTGATTAAAAAATGTCCGTGGAAAAAATCGAATCCGGAAAAACAATTGAGCTAGATACAGTGAACAATAATCTTGAGCTTGGTGATGGTGTAACTCTTGTAGCCAAAAAGGGAACTATTGTTGTTAAGGGATCAATCGTTAGCAGAGGCAGTTTTGAAGTTGAAGGCAACTTAGAAGTTGCTAGCATCAGGTGCAAACGAGGTGGTCTTGAAATTGAGGGCGACTTGAAAGTTGCCAAGTATGTCAAAATTGATAAACGTCTTATTGTCGAAGGGTCCTTAATCTGTCCAGAAGTTGGTATTGGCGGTACTCTAGAGGTCACAGAAGAAATTCAAAGTGATGATGTTAAAGTTGGTGGCTCTGTTAAATTACATGGTAACACTGCAATTGAAACAATTCAAGTTGGTGGCACTCTAAAAGTAGAGGGTGACAGCAATATTGGTACAATTTCTGTAGGCGGTTCTGTTACATTAGAAGGAGAAACAGAACTAGAATCCCTAAGAGTTGGTGGTACAGGCAGAGTTAACGGTGGTAAAATTGGTTCTGTTAAAATTGGTGGATCCTTTAAAGCGGAAAGCGATGTAGAAGTAGAATCAATTGATGTTGGTGGTTCCGTCAAATTAGAATCAGATTCCAAGGTCGGTCAAGTTAGTGTAGGTGGATCCTTCACAGCGGAATCCGAATTAGAATTTGAAACAATTAGAGTAGGTGGAACTGTAACATTAGAAGGTGAAAGCAAAGGTGACACAGTCTCTGTTGGTGGCTCATTTAAAGCTGATAGTGATATAGATCTCACAGGGAAACTCAAAGTAGGCGGAACTGCTTCATGTGATGGCAATGTTGTCGTTGATGAAGTATCTGTAGGAGGAACTTATAAATCTGCAAGTACAAAAGCGAAGTACTTTAAGATTGGTCGAAGAGGAACTGTAATTGGTCCTGTTCAAGCAGATAAAATCGTAATTTCCTCTCGAGCAACTGCTGAAGATTTATACGGTGGAGAAATCATTCTCGAAGAACGAAGCAGAGCTAAAAACGTCTATGGCGATTCTATTTACATTGAAGATGGCACTCGAATTATAGGTGAAATACAATATACTGAGGAAATTTCTCTAGAACCAAATGTTCACTTGAATTCCGAACCAAAGAAAACCAAAGGTCTTCCAAGACTAGATTAAGTTATAAATTTCTACCAATCCAGGTAGAAATTCTCATTTTCTTTTTTTATGAATCAGGATCTAATCTTTTTGAGTAATAAGCAATTTCTTTTGAATATTGATAATTTTCTTTCTCAAAGAAATCTCTAGAAGCGAGATTATCATCTTTTATTAGTAGAGCAATAACTTCTATTCCCATTTCATAAAGTGATTTTTCCGCTGCTTGTAGTAGTTTTGTTGCAATCCCTTCTCTTGTTCTTGATGATTTTATAGCCAATCGGTTTATCCAACCTTTTCTGGCATCATGGGTAACAAGAACTACTCCAACAATCTCTCCAGATTCTTCAGCAACTAAGATCCAAAGATTTGGTTCATTTAGTTGTTTGCTTAAGTTTTCCGGAGCATCTCTCCCTTTTGGACGAATTGGCAATCCCGACTTTTCCCAAATATCAATTATAATGTCTATATCTTCTTTTGTAGCTCTACGTATCTTCATGATTAGAAAGTAAAATCGTGCTAATTTAAAAAATTAGAGGTTATTTAATCTTCATTTGTTTAATTATATCACCAATTTCTTCGTCAAGTATTGAAGTTAGTTGAGAAATAACTACAGGTACTTCCACCACACGCTCAGCAAGTGCATTTGCCCATAATCTGATTTCTGCAGTTGCTTCTGTGGCTATAACTGCAACTATGCCGTTCTCTATCGGCTGAACTGTTATCAAGAATTTTTCATAAAGAACTTCTCTCAGTCTCCCCTCATCTTTTCCTTCAACAATGCTTTCAGATAATTGGTTAATTGCTGTTAATAAACCGGAAAGAATCATTTTATCTGTTTTGAGATTAGAACCAAGATTAGTATAAATTGGTACGCCACTCTCTGTGATGATTAGAACTCCCAAAACTGATGTCTCTTTTGGTTTTCGTTCTGCAAGTTTAAATGATAACATGGTTTTAAACTGAGGGAGGATGTATTTGAATACGTTTTCAAAATCAAGCTCCATTTTCCCTTCGCTTTGAGCTTTGCTAATACTCTCTTCAATAGTCGTAATATCTTCTTTCCATTTTTCGTAATCTATTTCCTTTTCTAATCTCTTCACTTCTTTGATATCTTTTTTAGCTTGCTTGAATTGCCCTTTTCTAGCTCGAAGTAAAGCTCGAATAATCAAACCTAAAGACAAGATTTGATTGTGCTTATTTTCAACAGCAAGTTGAATTGCAGTATCAATATAATTCAATGCGGAATTCAAAATGTTTGGTTGCTCATCTAGTTTATACCTTTGTAGTAAAACTGCTGCTAGAAGAATATTATTTGAAAGAATTAAATCTAAATCCTTAGATTGTCTTGCAAGTTCTAATGAAGTATGAAGATATTTTATCGAATGAGAGAAATTTTGTTCTAACATCTCATTATAACCGAGTAGATAATCTACTTGGGCATTAACGGAGATAGTTTGTAGTTCCTTGGACAGGGATCTTATCTCTTTAAGGTATTCTGGGACTTTTTCTAGTTGTTCTGAACGCAGATAATAGTGTATTAATTCAAACAAAATAAATGCTTTAAACAAGGAAGTCTCTTTTCTCTGAATTTCATATGCATGAAGAAATGATTCTTCAGCTCTTGGATCACCGGTTAAATAATATAAATTACCCATTTCTGTAAGATAGAGATAAGGCCACTTGCCAGTAGATTCCTTATAGAGTTTTATAGCACGTTCCATCATTGATTTAGCAAGTAGGATTTTTCCTTCTATGAAATACGATTCTGATAAATTACCAATGGCAATAGACAACCGATAATTATCATTATATTTTTCATATTCTGCCATTAATGCTTCAAAGCATTTTATTCCATTTACATTATCACCAAAATAGCTGTGGATAGCTCCATTCAAATTTAAAAAGTCTGTATAAGAGAAATAAAATCTAAATTTATTGTTATATGGTTCAACAAAAGCAATCATTTCATTGATATTGGATTCCGCACCTGAATGAAGTAACCACCAAATAACATTTACAGCAGTATCTAGTAGACCAAAAATTTCTACAGTATTTGTTGTCTCGAGTAAACGCTTGCTTAGATTCTTATATAGCTCCTTTAATATAGCGACATCACCTTGTTGCCCGTAGACCCATGAACGAATTGAAAACACAAATGCTTCCATTTCATGAGTGAAATCAGATCTCGTTCTGAGTGTTTTTGCTAATTTGTCAACTGTTAATCTTGTTGCCTGGTAATTTGATGGATCTTCCTCAAAATAGGCGATAAGTAAGTCAAGATAAGGATGTTTTATTTCTTTGAGAAGCGATATAAAATCCTCAGTGGCTTTCATTTTCTGAGTTAAATAGGAGCTCAAACAAGCAAGCTGAAAAGCGACTTCTTGATTTAGCAACAATTTATTTTGTATAAAATTCCTTTTCTTCTTAATTTTGCTTTGTGTTCTAAGTTTTGCAAAAGGACCTTTTGAAGAAACTTCAATTTTCATTTTTTGCATTTCTTCTAATTCCTTCCTCTCTTCGAGAACCTCACTAAGAACCAGACTAACGCCTTTTTGTAATCGATCAACTGGATTAAGGTCAGCTTGATGGCTTATAGCAGATTGTAAACGGTCTTTGACGTCCATAGGAAAACGAGTGATAAAGGAGTCAAAGAGTAACTGCATAGTAATAAATCTTAAACGAGAGAGAATATAAGAATTATTTAAGTGACAAAAAAGATTTAAAGTATTGAAAAAGCTTTTAACTGAAATTAAATGTTAAAAGTAAATTGAAAACAAATAGCTTTTGGTGAATCACAATTGAAATTAAATATTGATGAATTCGGAAAATGGTGCGATGCATTTGGTCCATCAGGTTTTGAGAAAGAAGTAGCAATTCTTGTGAAAAAATATACTGAACCTTTTGCAGATGAAATTTTACAAGATAGAACAGGTTCTATTATCTTTAAGAAAGGAGATAAAGGACCTAAAGTTATGCTTGCGGGTCACATAGATGAAGTTGGCTTCATGGTTTCAGGAATAAGTAAAGAAGGCTTTCTAACCTTTAATCAACTCGGTGGATGGTGGGATCAAGTTCTTCTCAGTCAAAGAGTTGTTATTATGGTCCGAGATGGAACTAAAATCAAGGGAATCATAACATCTAAGCCACCACATATTCTAAGTGCTGAGGATCGTAGCAAAGTTGTTACTAAAGACAAGATGTTTATTGATGTTGGTTGTAAAACCAAGAAAGGTGTTGAAGCTCTTGGAATTAAAATGGGCGATCCTATTATTCCAGATGCTACTTTTGAGTTAATAAAAAGGAAACAATTCAAGAAAGACAAAGATACTGGAAAATTCACAGAAAAAGAAGTTACTCTTGCAGTTGGAAAAGCATTCGACGATCGTCTTGGTGCTTTTATTATTTCTGAAGTATTGAGAAAAATCAAGGAAGATAAAATTGAACTTCCCAATCAGCTTTACGGAGCTGCTACAGTACAAGAAGAAGTAGGTCTTCGTGGTGCAAGAACATCCGCTCAGATGATCCAACCAGATGTTGGCTTCGCACTTGAAGTTGATATCTCAGGAGATGTTCCAGGAGTAGACAGCACAAAAGTGACAGCCTCTATGTCTAATGGTCCTTCTATTCTAGTAGCTGATGGTTCTATGTTACCAAACCCTAATTTGAAGCATTTCGTTATTGATGTTGCTAAAGAAATGGGTATGGATGTTCAGTTATCAATTATCGCTAGAGGAGGAACAGATGCTGGTGTCATGCATATTACTGGTAGTGGATGTCCAAGCTTAGTTCTTGGAATTCCAACAAGACATATACATTCCCACTATGGCATACTTGATTTAGCTGACCTTGAGAAATGCGTTGATTTATTGATTGAAATCCTTAAACGATTAGATCAGAAAACAATCGATTCATTTACTAAAATTTAGTTTCACAGAAGGATATCCTCCTTCTGATTTTATTTTATAAAATCCCTGATGAATAAAAATCTACATGGAAGTTGTTCTGAAATGAGTAACAATGATTTTGTTTCCAAAATAATGCAAAACGGCAATCACAAAGGGATTTTGAGAAACATTATTATTGTAAATTTTTTCTTTAGAATTTTTAGTGAAGGTTTCAGAACACTGCTAGTGCCTTTTTCCGCTAATATATTAGAGTTAACTGTTGATCAATACGGTCTAATACAGTCTGTTGGCGGGTATGCAGCAATGGGAGTTGTATTTTTACTTGGTATATTAGTCGACATACAATTCAAAAAAATTACAATGGCATTAGGGATAATTTGTTCTATTATCTCTGCGGTGTTATTTCCATTAATAACTGGTATTTACGGTCTTTCTGTGTTTTTCTTTTGTTTCTTCACAGTGGGACAATTAATGATGATGATCTCTACTAACACTTTCATCGCAAATGAAACAAAAAGAGGATCAGAACGGACATCAGGTTTCTCGGGTAATATGATTGTTAGAGGTATAGCAAGTGTCATTGCCCCAATTTCTTTTTCAGCTCTAGTAGAAAAAACAACTTTGAACTATTCTTACGTGTATATAATAATGGGTTTCTTTGGTGTAGTGGCTTTAGTTCTAGTATTCTCTCTACGTTTGATTGCTGAGGATACAGCTAAAGAAGAAATCCAGTATGCTGAAGGATTATCAGTGGAAAGTGGCGATGAATTTGCAAAATACGAAGAACATAAAGAAGGCAAAAAATCTGTTCTCTTTGTACAAGCAGCATTTGGTGTAGGACGAATGTTGATGGGGTTTGCAAGTGGAATAGCGATTCCATTCGTAGGGTGGTTTATGTTGGATCAGCTTAGTCTCACGGCTTTTGAGTATGGGATACTGAATTCTGTAATGTGGGTCGTAATTACGTTTGGTTATTTATTCATGGCGTTTATTGCTGAAAGAGTTGGCAAAGAAAAAATCGTTGTAATATATTGGACTTTAGTTATACCTGCAGCACTTGGTATAATGTTAGCAGGAAATGCTGGAATGCTTTATCTAACATCCTTCTTCTTTATATTGAGATTCCTTTTTGCTATGACCCCTTCTGCTGCGTGGAACAGTTTCCTATTCGAATGGATTCCTCCAAAACACAGAGGAAAAATAATGGGACTACTTCAAACTGGTCAGAGAGGATTATGTGCTACAGGAACATTAGTTGGAGGACTCGTTTTCGGTACAATTGGTGCAACTATTTTTCCAGTGGCAATGGTTGTTTATCCTATAGCAGGATTAATCCCATTAATTATGAGTCGTGTTGTAAAGAAAAGAATGGAAAAAGAATGCTTAGAGGAAGAAGATACAGAAATCTGTGAAACAAAAGAACTCCCTTTTGATGATCCCTTTGAAAGTGTGGAAGATCCAAAAAAGTGAAACGAAAAAGTAATTTCATTTCTAATGCTCTAAGTTTATTAATTGAATCTATGATAAAGATAACAGATTTACGCTCTGAGGTAAAAAACAATGGGTGAACTAAAAATAGAAATTATTAAGGAAGGAACAGGACCAACTCCGAAGAAAGGAGATACCATTGCAGTGCACTACACAGGCTGGTTAACGAATGGTAAAAAATTCGATAGCTCGCATGATAGAAAGAAACCACTTGAATTCAAAATAGGTGTTGGGCAAGTAATAAAGGGCTGGGATCAAGGAGTTATTACCATGAAAGTTGGTGGGAAAAGAAAGTTAACAATACCACCAGAATTAGCATATGGTAATCGTAATGTAGGAAATGGGTTGATACCACCAAAATCAACACTCATTTTTGAAGTAGAACTCATCAAGATAAAGTAATGACTGCTTTATCCAATTCCTTTTTTTACGGAAAATTTCACGAATTAGTTTCCAAGACATTAATATATTAAAACAACGTAGCTAATATAGCGCGTTATTGCCATTAACGCGCCTTTTAGAAAAAGTACGAACTTCAGTTCGTATTGACTATCTCCTGTTTTGCGTGGAGCGTCTCTACTGAGAGTGCTTCCACGCACCAAATTCTTTTATTCCTTATTGATTCTCTTAATTTTGAATTCATTTAGTATGGGTTTGGATTATGGAGCTCGTAAATTGTATCCGTTGCATGGGATATTCAGAAATGTATTCCAGTTCTGCAATTGTTCATACCAGTTTAAAACCAAACCTTGAGTATAAGGCAGACCTTTGGAAGCCTTATGAAATCAAAGTGCTTTTTCTAGCTGAATCCCCTCCTTTTCATTCCACAAAAAGCAATGTAGTCAATGATAGTTACTTTTACAATCAAAGAGAATCTCAGAGATTTTTAGGTGCTCCCTCACCTTTACTTGGAACACTTTCTTGGAATCTTTTTTGGTTATTAGGAATCAACAATAAGCTACCTAAGAAGGAAAAACTAGAGGAATTTAGAGAGAAATCGTGTTATTATATTAATGCTGTTAAATGTAGAGCGGAACGTTATAACAAAAAGAATCTAATTAATCGAACTGTTAAAAACTGTTCATTTTTCCTTGAGGGAGAAATTAAAGATTTAAATCCAAAAACAATTGTTGTTTTAGGAGAAAGAGCTCTTTATGGTTTGAAATGCTGTGACTCATTCAAAGAGTCAATACCATCGAATAGCATTAATACTCTTCTTGAGGAAACCAAGAAACAACCACTAAAGATTAAAGATTTCAAGTTGTATTTCTTACCATTACCAATTTGGCGGAATCGACAATACTTGGAATCAATACAATCAATCTTCAAGATTATTAAGAAGGATTTTCAATAACAAAAAATCAGAAATTGTAGTTAGAGTGTTTTTGAGGAAAAAGCAAATTAATACTACAACTATTGTTAATCAAGCAAATATTTAAGAAATCATTGGTTCAACCAAAATCCAATTAGTTTAGAATCGAGGTTTTCCATGCGAGTCTCATCAGATTTTCTAGTAATAGGTAGCGGAATAAGTGGATTGATCTATGCATTAAAGGCTGCTCAATGTGGCACGGTTTCTCTTCTTAGTAAAGACGAAATAACAGAAGGTTCTACTTTTTATGCTCAAGGAGGAATTGCTGCTGTATTTGATGAGGAAGATTCGATAGATATTCATGTTAATGATACTTTAGAAGCCGGAGATGGGTTGTGTCTTAGAGAAGTAGCACAAGAAATCTGTTCTGATGGCCCCAGAGTTGTTCAAGAATTAATTGATAATTATAATGTTAAATTTACAAGTAAAAAAAGTGAAATTGATCTTGGTCTCGAGGGTAGTCACTCTCAAAGGAGAGTTCTCCATGCCCAAGATAAAACAGGAATAGAACTCCAGACAAAACTTGTTGAATCAGCAAAAAAAGAACAAAATATTTCTATTTTTGAGAGTCATGTGGCGATTAACCTTTTCACAGACAACAATGTTTGTTTTGGTGCTTATGTTTACGATAAAGAGAAAGGTAAGATAAAAAATTTCCAAGCAAGTGTAACTACTATTGCTACTGGGGGAGCAGGGAAAGCCTTCTTAGTAACGAGTAATCCAGATGTTTGTACAGGTGATGGTATTGCCATGGCTTATCGTGCTGGCGCTAAAATCATCAATATGGAGTTAATTCAATTCCATCCAACAAGTCTTTATCACCCCCATGCAAAAGCATTTCTTATTACAGAAGCGATGCGTGGAGAAGGAGCAAAACTAGTAGATAAAGATGGTAATCGTTTCATGAACAAATATCATCCTAAGAAAGAGCTAGCTCCTAGAGACATTGTTTCTCGATCAATTGACGCTGAACTTAAAGCGTCTGGTGATGACTCCGTTTTTCTTGATATCACACACAAAGACCCAACTTTTGTGAAAGAACGATTCCCAATGATCTATGAGAGATGTCTGACTTTTGGCATTGATATTACTGCTCAACTAATTCCAGTGGTTCCAGCTGCTCACTATACAATTGGTGGTATTAAAGCAACAACCTCCGGCGAGACTACTATCAAGAATCTGCTAGCAATAGGCGAAGCTGCATGCACCAGTTTCCATGGAGCAAATCGTTTAGCTAGTAATTCATTACTCGAGGCTTTGGTTTGTGGAAGTAAAGCAGCTAAACTTGGTTCTACTATTTGCATAGATAGTGGGGCTCCCTCAAAAAGACCATTTCCAAAATGGGATCCTGGTGAAGCAGAAGATTCTGATGAAATGGTTATTATAAAACAAAACTGGGATGAAATTCGTCGTTTCATGTGGAACTACGTTGGAATTGTTCGTTCTAATAATCGTTTGAAAAGAGCTGCACACAGACTTGATATTGTCACGAAAGAAATCAATCAATTCTATTGGGACTTCAAGATTCATCCTCATTTACTAGACCTCAGAAACTTGGCACAAATTGCAGAATTAATAATTAGATGTGCTAAAGGTCGAAAAGAAAGTCGAGGAGTACACTACTCAATTGATTTTCCAATGAAATCAGATGTCCTATATAACACAGAATTACAGATTTCAATGGTAGATAGAATTCCTATTAATGACGAATTATGAATTTGTGTGAGTAAAATGGATAAAAACAAAATTCTACAAATTTTGTTTATAATTCTAACATGTTTACCATTTCTAGCTATTATCTTACTAGGATTAGCTATTCACTATTATCCAGGCGGTCATTTATTAGATAATTTCAATGAAGGATGGAGTTTTCTGTACAATACTGTAAGTGACCTCGGTCATCTAATTGCGTATAATGGAATTCCTAACACAATTTCCAGAATTTTATATAGAATTGTTTTGACAACGTTATTCGTTAGTTGTTTGACTTTCTATTCTATCATCTGGATATTTTTCCAGGATAGAAAAGCAACAAAATGGTTGAGTTGGATTGGATCATTTTTTGGGATAACTCTAGCAGGTTTGTATATTGCTTTAGCTTATGTTACAGATGACACCCATCCTTTTGCGCATTTAAAGATAATATACTTTGCTGAATCAGTTCTTGTTACAACAATCATAATCTATGATATTGTATATTTCTTGAAAAAAGATTTTTCGAAATTGAATACTTATTCACTTCTAGCACTGTTTATTGTTTCAGTCTTGTTGATGCTCACAGTAGCAATTGCTCCTCGTTTTGGAGATATTTTATTTCATGCTTCGCGTCGAGGTGGTCATGTAATTTACACCTTTATTGTGACCTTTATTTATGGCTTACAAGGAATTGGTGCTTACCTGTATGTTAAGAAACAAACAAAAAACAGACTAAATACAGAATTACTAAATAATCAAATATAAAAAATGAAAAAAGAGAAATGGTAATTATTTTTGAGATAGGACTTGATACCATTTCTTTAATGATGTTTCTTTCCACGTTTCACGTTTAGGTGGATGAAACTCTACTTCGTTTGCTTTCTCAACAATTTTGTCCTCTGAAAATCCTTGAGTGATCATTTTACGCATTAATACAACAACTTTATCAAAATAATCAAGATATTCTTGGACCTCAACTTTTGTGGAAAGTGGACCATGTCCAGGAATGAAGTATTCCACATCTAGAGAAAGGTATTCTTTGAAAGCATCAATCCATTTCTGAGGATTAGCTGATTGATCGCCTGCCCAAGGAAAACTATTAATGAAAAGATTATCTCCAGCAATCAAAGCTTTTGCTTCGGGATAGTAAACATAGGTAGAACCTGCAGTATGACCACCAGTATTTTTAATAATAATTTTTGTATCAAAATCCTCAAGTTCAATTGAATTTTCAAACGTTTCAGTTGGGAGGACAATTTCTAATCCATCTAAGGCAGTAGGATCCTCGGCTGTTTTCTTCCACTCTTCAATTTTCTCAGGAGTCCAATCGGTTTCCTTGCTTGAAACCATTCTTTCTTTGGTATGTTTAGAAGCGATTATTCGACAATCAGAGAAAACTTGGTTGCCAAAAACATGATCGCCGTGCGTATGTGTAATTACAAGTGTTGATGTTTTTTTACTTGTTTCTTTTTCTAATTCTTCTCTGAATTTCCTCATGATAGGCAAACTCATTCCTGAATCTACAAAAATAATTTCTGAAGGCAGAACGAAAGCAGCAACATTCCCTCTTGTGCTTCCATCTGTTATTGCATAAACATTCTCTGTTACTTTTTCATATGTCATTTGAATTCATCTCGAAAGTAAATTTCTAATCTGTCTTAACCTTCTTCTTTCTTTAATTTTTCTAGGTTTTTTCGAATACTTTCGATTAACTCTCTCGAGTTAAATTACTTATTATTAAACGACATTATTACATCTTGGTGAGCATTATGGCTGCTGTAAGTATTAAATTTAGATGTCCAAAATGTCAACTCGAACCACTCATGAAGGTCGACCGAATGGTAAGATGCACTTGTGGTTGGTGGATGCAAACAGAAGAGGATGAAGAACTACCAATTAACAGTTTAGAATATGCAACTGTTGTTGCTTCCTGATTTTCTCGCTTTTTTTTTATTATCTTTATTACATTTCCAAATGACTTTTGTTTGGATACCCTATCTATTTGTTATTCCGATAACTTTATTTGTAAGTGGGGTAGTTTATATTAAATTTAAGGAATTAAATTATTGTTAATAGAGTAACAAAATATAATAAGGAGTTAATCAGTAAAAGCGAAGTCTCGCTGATAGAGGTGACTGCAATGGAATTTTGCGAGAAATGTGGAAGTCTCATGAAACCTACTCGGGAAGAAAAATTATCATTTTTAGTATGCTCCTCATGTGGTAAGAAGGTTAAATTAACCAAGTCGAAATCTAAAGATTACACAATAACAAGGAAGATCAAACACTCTCCAGCAGATAAACTCGAGGTCATAGAAGTCAAAAAAGCGAAAGCATTAACAGATGAAGAGCGAGAGGAACTTGAGGATTCATATGGCGATATGTTAGAACAAATGGATTATGATTAGAATTTGTTTAAAAAACATACTTATTTTCGCAACTTTTTTTATATTAATGAACAATAGATAATTTTGAAAATACTAGAACTATACTTTTTGTGAGAACCTTGAGTGAGATTTTTGTTAGATTTGGAGAACTTGGTCTGAAAAGCCCACCTGTACGAAGACGAATGGAAAAACGTTTAGCTGCTAATATCAGAATTGTCTTGGAAAAGAAAGGGATTGAAGATGCAAAAATTACAATAAATAGAGCTTGGGCTAGATTAATTGTCTCACTAGAAACTCAAAAAAATTCTCATGAAAATAAAAAATTAATCCAGAAGATTATCACAATTTTAACACAAAATATAGCTGGAATCACCTCAGTCAGTCATGTAATTAGAACTAGTTCTGATTTAGACGAAATTAAGAAGACAGCACTAGATCTTGCAAAAGAGAATTTGAAATCTGGCAGATCTTTTGCAGTTCGAGCTCGTAGATTAGGTAATCACGATTACTCTTCTCAAGATTTAGAGAGATTAGTTGGGGAAGTATTATTTGAATCATTAAGCAAGAAACGCAATCTTACTGTTAATTTAACAAATCCCGACTATACGTTATCTCTTGAAGTGAAAGAAGAAGATGCATTTATTTTCGACCAAAAAATAGCAGGAATAGGTGGTTTACCTCAAGGGACACAGGGCAGAATAAATTCCATTTTGCGCGGATCTTTAGAGGATGCTATCTCAGGGTTTCTTATGAGTAAAAGAGGATCTAATATTATACCGATTGCTTTTATTCTTAAAAACTCAAAAACTCTTGGACATAATGCAAATGAGATTGAGAAGCAATTAGAGATATTTAATTTAATGCAACCAAAAAAACACTTTTCATATTATACAGTAGATTTTACTCAAATTCTGCATGAAATTGGAATCGATAGATTGCAATGTTCTACTTGTGATAAAATATGTATTGCGATTTCTGAAAAAATTTCTGAGGATCAATTCATTGATGGTTTTTGTTTAGGAAATGCAATGGATACAATCCTTGAAAGAATTCCTGAAAACAGCAAAAATCAATTAGCGCCAGTTTACTATCCAATGATTTCTCTCGATCCTACAAAAATAAGTCACCCATTCAAAGAGAATTTTTCAAGTGAATTTTGTTTAGCACAGTGCCCAGGTTATGAAAACCAAAAAAAGAAAGAAATAAAGCCACCATCGTCGGAAGATATTGAACGGATAGTGGCTTGTGCAAACTTCTCTTTAATTAAACCTGATATAACCTAGGTTATAATTATTGGAGAAGGTATTTGGTAGATTCTTAATCTAGCATCTTTTTTATCCAATATTCTTACAACAAGTCCCCTCTTCAATAATATATCAAGTGCATAACCTAATGTTCTATCTGGCAGATTTGTTTCATCTAAAATCGAATAACGCGGCATTGGTCCTAAGCGCTCTAAAACATAAAAAACATAGTTTGCACTAGGAGGTAACGTTCTAAGTATATAGGCAAACATGATT
>DAOVPS010000189.1:0-5756 GCA_030629105.1 Candidatus Heimdallarchaeota archaeon | reverse complement strand
TTCACTTTTTCATTACTTATATCTTGATTTATGCTTTTCTCGGTTCTTTTGTTCAGTTCTCCCCAAGCTCCTCCACCGGGGGTTTCTATTACGATTAATTCTTCTGCATTCACTGTTGTGGTTGTTTTACCTGGCAAGATTATTTTTTTACCATCAGTTTTATTGATATAATAAACTCCTTTCTTCCCATCTTCTCCTCCAGCTAGTCCCCATGGAGCAATTTTCTGTCTTTCACCCAACACACTAACTACAACAGGTACTTTAGTTCTGAATTGCCTTATAATTCCTAATCCACCACGGAATCGACCGTTCCCACAACTATCTTCTCTTAAAGCATACTTTTCAACAACCAAAGGATATCTAACTTCTATTTCTTCTATAGGAGTATTCATGGTGTTTGTCATATGAGAGTGAATGCCATCTATTCCATCCTTTGTTGGCCGACCTCCCACTCCTCCGCCAATTGTCTCATAGAATGTAAACGATCGTCCTGAGTGATCTGTTCCTCCTATTATGAGATTGTTCATTGTTCCTTGAGAAGCTGCAGGGATTCTATCTGGCAATATCTTTGAAAACGCTTTCAATAATGTATCAACAATTCTTTGCGAAGTTTCTACGTTTCCACCCACAACTGCTGCAGGCGAACGAGCATTAAGAACGGTTCCTTCTGGTACAATAACAGACAGATGTCGGTATAACCCTTCATTAGCAGGGATTGTTGGATCAGTTATCGCTCGCAAAACATAATACGACCCTGAAAGGGTTACAGCATAAGGGCAATTAATTGCTCCTTTTACTTGTTCTGAAGTGCCAGTAAAATCAAAAGTAACATGCTTTTTTGTCATTGTTACATTAACTACTAATTCCACAAGATTATCTTCAATTCCATCCCCATCCATGTAGTCTTTCCCTACGGCTTCGCTTTCAGGAAAGCCACTCAAGATAGATAAAAATCTTTTTTCTGAGTAATTGAGAATGTCATCTACTGCTAGTTTGTATGTTTCCATTCCTTTTTGGGTTATCAATTCTTGAAGCCTTTTTTCACCTGTCCAATTAGATGATAATTGAGCCATTAAGTCCCCTTTTCTAATCTTCGGAGTTCGGGAATTGATCATGATAAGATTCAAGATGTCTTTGCTTACCTCTCCTTTTGATACAAATTTAATAGGAGGTATTCTTAGTCCTTCCTGAAATATTTCTGTTGCATTTCCCGGCATTGATCCGGGTGCCATTCCACCAATATCATTGTGATGAGCTCTGCTAACAGAATATCCCGCGAGAACGTCTTTGAAGAAAATGGGAGTAATAATTGTAATATCAGGTAAATGTGTTCCTCCCAAATATGGATCATTCAATATAAACGAATCACCCGGATAAATCTCCCCCTCGAATTTCTTTTCTATGCTCTTAACTGCAATTGGCATTGCTCCTAAGTGGACAGGTATGTGTTCTGCTTGGGCAATCATTCTTCCCTCATGATCGAATAAAGCACAGCTGTGATCCATTCGTTCTTTGATGTTTGTACTATAAGCAGCATTTCTTAAGATAATACCCATTTCTTCAGCAATGTATTCTAATCCCCCACGAATAACTTCTCGAGTAATTACGTCAACGTTCATTGTCACATTCTCACATCCTTATTATGTGTATAAGCCCATAACTATCTACACTTGCTTTCCAATTCGGGTGAACAACAGTAGTAGTATCATATTGCTCTATTATTGCCGGTCCTTTTAGCGTATTTTTTGCCAGAAGTTTTTCTCTGTTAAAAATGGGTGTTTGTTTAAATCCTTCCAATTCTTCAAAATAAACCTCTCGAGTAGCCGATTGGGCTTCTTCAACAGGTTTCTCTGTTCCTTCAGCGATTTTTACTAAGCGCGGTTTCTTGATTAAACCAAGACTATTTATCCGGATATTTACCATCTCAACTTCTTCTTCCTCAAGAATATAACCATATATTGAGTGATGTTTTTCATTGAAACGCTTCAAGATTTGATCTTTACAACTCTCATCTTTAAGGGCAATTCCTTCTAAAGATATAAGTAATTCAAATCCTTGACCAACATATCGCAAGTCAACAAATCTTTTATGTTCAATACTTTTTGTTTTGAATCCCTCTTCTGTTAAAACTGTAAATCCTTGTTTTTCTAAATCATGATATGCTTGTTCTAAGTTTGAATAGTCAATATCAAAGAGCTTCTTTCTTATGGATTTAATGTAAGTATGTTTTGCATCTGTAAAAAGTAGTCCCATTGCTGAGAATAGTCCAGGATTATTTGGGATGATTATCTCATTTATTTTTAATTCCTCTGCTAATGCACATGCATGTAAAGGTCCTGCACCACCAAAAGCATTTAAAATAAACTCTCGAGGGTCTAATCCTCTTTCCACAGTTACAATTCTTAATATTCTACTCATGTTGTTATTTGCTATCTTTACTATGCCAATAGCACTCTCAATCACATCTAATTTTAGTGATTCGCCAATTTTCTTAAGAATGCTTTTTTCCGCTAATTCAGGATAAATTTTGAATGTTTTATCAAGTAATCCTTCAGGATTAAGACGACCCAGAACAAGATTAGCATCTGTTATTGTTGGATCTTCTCCATCTTGACCATAACAGGCAGGACCGGGATCAGCCCCTGCACTAATTGGTCCAACTCGCAAAGCACTTCCTTGGTCAACCCAAGCAATAGACCCTCCACCAGAGGAAATCTTTGCTAGATCAATAAATGGGAATCGAACGGGATACCCACTTCCTTTTGTTATTCGTCCACTATGAACATCTCCTCCGACTTCATATTCGGAGGTTAGTGTAATTGATTTATTCACAACAGTTCCTGCTTTAGCAGTTGTTCCTCCCATATCAAAGGATATTATTTTGGTTAAATCTAGAAAACTAGCTAAGAAACATGAAGCAACTACCCCGGCGGAAGGACCACTTTCAATTATACTCACAGGTAATTGTTGTACTTGTTCTGACTTGCTTACTCCCCCACTACTTTGCATGATAAACATCGGAGCTGATATGCCAATTTTCTTGAATGAATCGGTTAATGATTTTACGTATCTCGAAACTATTGGCATTAATACAGAATTGATTGTAGTGGTACTTGTTCGTTCAAATTCTCTGTGTTCAGGAGACACTTCAAACCCTGCAGATAAGTAGAGATCTTTATGCTTTTTCACAAAGTAATCTTTGATTTTTTGCTCATGTATCGCATTTTTATAAGAATGGAGGAGAGATATTGCTACACTTTGGATTGCTTCAGTTTTTATAAAATCACTAATAATTGCGAGGTTTTTTTGTTTTAATGGAGTAATGATTTCTCCTTGTGCATTTATTCGTTCATCTATTTCAAATCGATATTTTCTCGGAACAATTGGAGTTGGTCTATCGAAAAAGAAGTCATACAAGGAAGCTCTTCTTTGTCTACCAATTTCTAGGACATCTCTGAAACCTTTTGTAGTAATAAGAATGGTTTTTGGCAAATCTAAATTCACTTGCCCAAGGAAAGTATTTGTAGCAATTGTCGTTGCATGATACAATTGTTGTACATTAATTTTGTCAGCATCGGATAATTGGTCTTGTAAAGAATTAATGATTGCTTCTTCTGGTTTTTTCGGAGTTGTTGAAACTTTAACTTGATTATATATTAGACCAGTTTCTTTATCTTGGATTATGATATCCGTGAAAGTTCCACCAATATCGATTCCAACAGATATTTTTGACACGATAATCATCTTCCGCTATAAGAAGTTTCAATTTTGTTGTTTTTAGAGTTTTTGTGAGCTATCATTCTGAGGAACTCTTTTTAAAAAAAATCAACATATTATTATTAGGGAATCTATTTTAATCTATGAAATTCTTGCCTGGTGATTTTATATGAAAAAACCAATACTAGAGATATTAAAAAAACGAGTAATTTTCTTTGATGGAGCAATGGGCACCGAGTTGATCGAAAGAGGTATTGTTCTTGGTGATTCTGCAGAAAGATTCTCACCATATTTCTCGGAGATAATTTCAGAAATTCATAAAGCATATTTTGATGCTGGATCAGACGTTATTCAAACTAACACTTATGGTGCAAATCGAATTGGATTAGGGTCTAAACTTGAAAACAAAATCGAGCTTATTAATCTGCGACAAGTTGAATTAGCAAATACTATTTGTCCAAAAAACGGTTATGTCGCAGGAAACGTTGGTCCAAGTGCGGTTCTTCTGGAAAAAGATGGTGGCGAATACACAATCAATATGATTCAAGAAGCAATTGATGAACAAGTGAAAGCTCTAGTGAAAGGCGGTGTAGATTTATTCAGCATTGAAACCATGTATTACGTTGAAGAAGCTCTGGCAGCGATTGCTTCTATAAAAGAGAATTCCGATGTGCCAATTTTTGTTGGTATGACTTTTGACAAAGTAGCTGAGGGTTACCGGACACCTATTGATGGTAAAAACGTAGAAGAATGCATTAAGGAGCTAGAAAAAGCTGGAGCAGACGTTGTTGGTTGTGGCTGCACTTTGGGTAGTTTTGAGATGCTTGGTTTGGCTAAAGAAATAAAAAAAGTAGCAACCAAACCTGTAATTGTTCAACCTACAGCTGGAGCTCCTCTCACTGTTGCCGGAAAAAATCTATACCCAATAAATCCTGAAAGATTTGCTAAAGATATGTTAGAAATGCGAAAAATAGGTGTAGAAATCTTAGGGGGCTGTTGTGGAACAACACACAAACATATTGATAAGATGATTGAAACTATTAAAAAACACAAATAAATTCTCAGCCCATTGAAGTCGGGGTGATAATCAACCTCCGACACTTCTGTTTTTTTCTTCACTTTACAAAGTATGGTTTTTCTTGAAAAATTCTCTAACAAAATTGTTAGTTATTTAATATTTTACTTACTATATTATACGTAAGATATAAGAACTTTTGAAATACCTTTGTTATTTAAGAGAAAAATAGGAGCAATATAAATTGAATTATGACAAATCAATGATTGAAGAAATGGAAGGCTCTGATTTTGCGAAGTGTATTTGTTTAACAGATATAAGCGTTAAAACAGTTATTGTTGGTTTTCCTGGTATGGGACTCGTAGGAGCTATTGCTGCACAACACATTAGTGAGAAATTAAAACTTGATACAATTGGGTTCATTGAGGGATCCGTTATTCCGCCTGTAGCAGTTTTCTTAGATGGTTATTTGCGTCATCCTTACAGAATAATGGGTAGAAAAGATTCGGATATTGCAGTATTCATTGGTGAAAGCGTAGTATCACCATTTGGAGCATATCATATGTCAAAAGCTGTTATGGAATGGGCTGAAAAGCATGGAGCAAAAGAAATTATTGCACTAGATGGTTTTCCTTTTTTGGATCCGAAAGATGAAACAAAAGTCTTTATGGTTGCGGAACCAGAGATAAAAGAGAAAGCAGAAAAACTCAACATTCCACCACTAAGAAGTGGATTTATTAGAGGATTCGCGGGGGCAATGTTGAATAAAACAATGATCAGTTCAGTTGATGGGTTTGCATTTTTAGTGGGAACCAGACCAGATCTACCTGATCCAGGAGGAGCTGCATCTCTTATTAAAACAATCAATACCTACAAAGGTACAGAGATCAATGTAGATACTCTAAAAGAACAATCCGAATCAATAAAGAAGAAGCTCGCAGAGCTTGCACTACAAACCCAAGAGATGAATATCCAACCACCCTCACAAAAAAGAAAGAGCAATTTCTATACCTAGTTGGACTTT
>DAOVPS010000185.1:0-6042 GCA_030629105.1 Candidatus Heimdallarchaeota archaeon | reverse complement strand
TGCACAAAAATATCATGAGTCAAATCGATATAATGATAACCCATCTTTTAACTTTTGAAGATGATATCAAAGCTTTCCTAAAACGAGTTCCCTCCTCTGTTCCTGATCAATTCGAGGATTCTGATTTCATAAGAAGCATGCCAACTGGTGTTGGATTGTTTTCAGATCAAAAAACACAGAATAGAAGTTTTGTTGTAAAGATCCGTCCCAGAACATCTCTTCATGCAGGTAGAGAAGCTGTACCTTCATCACTAAGAAGGAAATTACGAGATCAAAAACAAGCTGAAGCTACAGATGTTGATAGAAGGGATGTGGTTGTCGAATCACTCATGACGGAACCAGAAATTTCGGTTGTTTCAAAATCACGTATACCCGAACCATTACCAGGAAAACGCAGAACACCACCTGAACGAAAGGATAAGAAGTCTCGAGCAAAAAGTGAGTTCCCAATCCCAGAACCAAGTCAATTCCCGCAAAAATTAGTACTCAGTACATTGGAACGAAAACTGGAATACGGGCATAACAGCTTTTTATTCGATGGATCAAAATCCACTAAATTTGATAAATTTCAGAAATCAGGAGTTAGAAAAGGAACTATTGATGATATTATTCCAGATATTGTTAGTAAACTAGAAAAAATTGGTTGGGAAATCAGTGAGATTTTTCAAGAGAAAACTTTTATTGTGATACTAATGAGACTTGAAAGTGCAGCATTAGGTATTGCATATACAATTCTAGATGCTAAATTGGCGATGTCCTGCCTCGTAGTGGCAAAGGAGCGCTTCAAGAAAAACACATATGATAAAATCTTTGATTTGTAAATCCAGGTTGTGGTATATTATTTCCAAAAAGAAGAAGATCCATCTAGACAAAAAGTTCTTTGAAAAAAATAAAGAACTCTTTTCTAAACTCTTCCAGCAAGTTGTTTGGCCTATAATTGACCCTTTAACAATTGAAGTCGATGCAAACGATTATGTATTGTTGAAAGAGGAAATCTGGAATCTCTTCTTTTATTCTTTACAAACAAACAAAAGAAAATCACAATTTGAAAAGAATTTCTTGGAAAAAATCCCTTCATTTAAGGATCTGAAAGTAGCTGAATTTATTTTTGATTTAGTTAATGATTTCACGGAGAGTTTCTATGAAGAACTTGTCTATGGCAAGAAACTTGAAGTAATTACAGATGCTATCACTCTTCTTGTCTACCAGCAAATAATCATAACTTGGATTAGTCAAATAGTAGAGCAGACCATTACTCCACTATTGCTCTTTTCCCTGAAAAATTCAGGGAAAATTGAGGAAGTAAAACAAATCATTGCTCGTGTTTTTCTTGCTATTGCACAAGATCAAGTAGACTCAGTTGAAGCTGAAAACCAAATTAGTACTATTTTGCGTAATAATTATGATTTATCAGATAATCTTGTGGTTTTAATTAAATCACTCATTAAAACATTTGCAGGTTACAAAGAAAAATATGGTTTCGATGAACTTGCAAAAATTGGCGAAGAATCGATTAAAGGTATGAAAACTAGGTTCACCGGAAAGCATAGTGTTTTCTCAAAATCCATTACTGAATCATTATATGACCGTGAAAGAATTGTCGATGAGTGGGTAAAAAACATACTTCTACCATCATGCATTGTTCTTCGTATTGCCGGAGAAGATTTGCACAACAACTTTGTTGAGAAATGTAGGCGGAATTTTGATTTATTCTTGGATCAGACCTTGACTGCAGAGGATTTTGAAAAACGATTAAATATTGACTTGAAAAAATTCGGTGGTGAAGAAGAAGAATTAATTATGCCTATTCGGGAATCCATTGCCAGTTCAATAAGATTCCTTGAAATAGCAAGAATAGATGATCCTTCTCTAAGTCTATTGGTTCTGATTATGGACGAAGAAGTAGAGAATGCTCAGAAAAGTTATACCTAGAAAAATAGATTTTTAGATGAAAGAGTATATATATTAATGAAATAGCAAGAATAAAAAACATTCTTTAAGCTTAAAGAAAATGTTTTTTATATCGATTGTTCGAATAAAGCTTACAAAGAATTGGAATGTATAAAAATGCCTAAAATAAAAAATTGGTTGTTTGGAAAAGATAAGCCTAAAGATACTGAAAGTATTGCTAAAATCAGACGTGTTATCAATAAATATACCCTGCAATCTCGTAGATTAACTCAACAATCTGACGAGCAAAAGGATATTGCCAAGACTATGATGAAGAGTGGAAATAAAGCAGGTGCAAAACAAGCCTTAATGCGTCGTCAATTGTATCTTAAGAAATTAAATGAAACCCAAAACAAAATTCTCAATTTGCAAGGTATGATAGAATCAATCTCTGAAGCTAAAGATGTCGCAGAAACAACTCATGCTATTAAAGATGGAGTAGTAGTAATAGAAGATACTCTGAAAAATGTTTCTCCTGCAGACACTGAGCGAGCTATGTTTGAAATGCAATCCTCAATGGAGAAAGTAGCCTTTGCTTCTGACGCCTTAGCTGATACATCCTTCTCTGAAACTGAATTAGATCTTGATATGGAAGATATGATAGATCAAGAAATGCGCGAGCTCGAAATGGAGTTGTCATTAGGACAAGTGGATGAACTCCCAGATGTAGGGACAACAAAAATAACTCCTACAAAAGAGAAAGTTGAAGAGGAAGATGAAATCGGGGATGAAATAGCGGAACTCCGTAAGAAAATTGAACGTGAAAGAAGCGGAGCATAAAGAATAATTAATTCGTAGCGTTCTTGTTAACGCTACACTTAGATTTTTTTTTTAGTCTTCACCAACAGCCATGTAGACCATATTGTCTCTTATCAATTCTATTCGTCGTTTACTCTTAGTAATATAAGAAACGTGGACTATTCCTCTTATCTCAAGTTCCATTAGGATTTGATTAATCTCAGTTTTAGAGACATCACCAAATTCCATAGACAAGATCTTAGATAACTCATCATCTAGTAAAACACCTTGTCGTTTTTGGATGGCCATTAGAACTGCAGTTGCAAGAGGCATAGTTTTCCAAATTGCTGATCTTTCTTTAGACATTTTGTCTGAAAACTCCTTAGATTAAGTAGTTAATTTAAAAATCGGAACAAAAATCCCAAATCAATCTTTATTTATCATCCTTTAAAGAATTGTGGTTTGTTTGTTTCGATTATTGTGTAATCTTATTTTATTCTAACCTCATATTACTGGTGAAAGTTCTGCAACTTCGACAGAAGCTCTCTTGAATCTTTCAGCTGCTTTCTCATAATATTTCATTGTTTCAGCTGTAATTGAAGCATATACTTTCTTCCGTGCATCAGTGAAATGTTTCATTAAAACTATTGAAGCATTCATATCTTCTCTTAATGATAACATTGCTGATTCTCTACATAATGACTCGATATCTGCTCCTGAAAATCCTTCAATTTCTTTTGCTATCTGCTTTAGATTAACATCTTCAGCAATAGGCATTTCTTTCGTGAAAATTTGTAGGATTTTTAATCGTGATTTTTGATCTGGTGGTGGAATTAATACAAATCTATCAAATCGTCCTGGTCTTAACAGAGCATTGTCGACAATATCAGGTCTATTTGTGGCTGCTATGATTACTACTTGTTTAATCATTTCCAAACCATCAATTTCTGTTAAGAGCTGACTTATGACTCGTTCTGTTGATCCTGAATCACCAAATCCACTGCCTCTTTTCGGAGCAAGAGCATCAATTTCATCAAAAAAGACTATGGTTGGTGCTGCCATCTTCGCTTTTCTGAAAATTTCTCTAACAGCTTTCTCGGATTCGCCTACCCATTTACTCATTACTTCTGGACCTTTAATACTAATGAAATTGACTTCGCTTTCAGTAGCTACTGCTTTTGCGAGAAGTGTTTTTCCACACCCTGGTGGGCCAAACAAGAGTATTCCTCTTGGAGGTGATATTCCCATTCTGCTAAATGATTCCTTAAATTTCAAAGGCCATTCTATAGCTTCTTTTAACTCCCTTACTTGATCATCTAATCCCCCAACATCTGTCCAACGAATATTTGGTATTTCTGTGAATACTTCTCTAATAGCTGAAGGTTGTATTTCTTTCATGGCTGATTGGAAATCATCATGAGTTACTTCGAGTATTTCTAATAATTCGGGAGTAATTAATTTATCAGCATTTTCAATATCTGGGAGGTATCTTCTTAAGGCTTTCATTGCTGATTCTCGACAGAGAGCTTGTAGGTCAGCACCAACATAGCCATGAGTTTTTTCTGCAAAGAAATCTAAATTAACGTCTTCTGCAAGAGGCATTCCTCGGGAATGAATTAACAAGATTTCGCGTCGACCATCTCGATCAGGAACACCAATTTCGATTTCTCGATCAAACCGTCCAGGTCTTCTTAGAGCAGGATCAATAGAGTTTGGTCTATTAGTTGCTCCAACTACAATTACTTCTCCTCGAGAAACCATCCCATCCATTAAGGCTAGTAATTGAGCAACAACTCTGCGTTCAACTTCCCCGGTAACATCAGCTCGTTTACTTGCAATTGCATCAAGCTCATCAATAAAAACAATTGTAGGAGCTTTTGCTGAAGCGTCTTTGAAAATTTGTCGAAGTCTTTGCTCGGATTCACCATAAAACTTTGACATGATCTCGGGACCATTTATTGTAACAAAATTTGAAGCGCTTTCATTTGCAACGGCTTTTGCGATAAGTGTTTTTCCACAACCGGGTGGACCATGTAAAAGAACCCCTTTTGGTGGATCAATCCCCAGTTTCTGGAAGAGTTCAGGGTGCCTCATTGGTAGCTCGACCATTTCACGGATACGACGAATTTGGTCACCAAGACCACCTATGTCTTCATAGGAAGTGCGAGGTAGCGCTTCTTCTGAAACTTGAACGGGTTTATCAATAACTTTCAGTTCAGTATCTTCAGTGATTCTGATAATTCCTTTAGGAGTTGTAGATGTAACTGTAAAAGGCAAAGATTTGCCTAAGATTGGAATTAAAACAGTATCTTCCTCTGTTAATGGATAACCTAATAATTTTCTTTTCACAAAATTCTCGAAACTATAATCTATAGCAACTGGTGTTTGGAAAGGTGCCAAAGTTACCGTTTTTGCATTTTTCGCATTTGCTTTGGAAATTGTTACTTTTTCTGACAATCCAATATCAGCATTATTTCTTAGAAGCTTATCCATTCGTATTAATCCAGCATTCTGATCTTCCGGATAAGCAGGCCAAGCAATGGCAGAAGTTGATTTCTTTCCTTTTATCTCTACAACATCACCAGTAGTAACGTTGATTTGTCTCATGGAAAGACCATCGATTCTTACTTTCTGACGTCCGATATCACGTTGTCTTGCTTCGGCAACTTTTAAGGTAATATTTGGTTTTGTTGGCATATAAGTCACATTTCCAAATGAATCTATATTTTTAGAGCGTATACTGCTTTTTAATTATAATTTAGAGGCAAATAGAGATAGTTTTCAAGTCTTTCTATTATATTCGAATTAATATTAAGTTTTTACTTTTAAAAAGAATCATCTTGTGACATAAAAATAGAAGAAAATAAAAAAAAGAAGGTGAAGTATGATTTAATCACCCATGCCAAAAATGTTAGTTCCTGATCCAACTTGCTGGATATTCATTATAGTTTCACATCTTGGGCAAACAAACACCATTGAATAGAGATATGAGGAAGCGCCAAGAAATGGTACTTTAGGACCTGCTGCTTTACCCATGTAACCTTTCACCCATGAAATTTCTTCGCGACAATGAGGACATATCATTTTCCGACCAAATTCGAAAGGATATTCCATCTCCATGATTCTAGATATGTATTTCCTGAACATTTTACTCACTTTGAAAATAGCAATTTCTAATTAATCTAATTACTTTATTAAGATTAGTAATTAGATAAATACTATGGAGGAATTATTCTACTAAATCCATTTCGTTTCTCTGTAATATACTGTACTGGAAACATTTCTTGTGCTTCTTTAATGTGACTAATAGCTATTATTTTCTTATATCTAGTACTCAATCTATTTAGTATATTA
>DAOVPS010000151.1:0-8146 GCA_030629105.1 Candidatus Heimdallarchaeota archaeon | reverse complement strand
AGTTCGTCTTCCTCGGTGACTTCTTTTACTTTCTTCTTCTTTTCCTTCTTGGGAGCTTTCTTACGTTTCTTGCTGGCACTGACAGAAATGATAATTATTAATGCTATTAAACCTAATACTGTGAAACCCGCGCCTATTAAAAACAACACTGTAAACAGAATTGGAATGTCTGCAATATTGGTCGAAGACAAATCCCACGAGTTTTCATTTAGTACAATTAAAACAGGGGCAATTACCAATAATAGACCAAAAACTATTGATGCATAAACGATGGCATTGTATAAACCGCTTCTATCTTTAGATTCTACATCTTCAGCTGTCATAATTCACACTATTTACAACAGAGAAATTAAATATTTTGTTAAATGAAAAAGCATTACAAATAGCACTAAATTCGATAAAAGAGAATTTGTTTGGTTTCTTCTTGTTTTCTTAATAAAATAATTCAATTGGTTACAGAAAGTAAACGATTAGTATTTATAAAAATGGTGGTATTATTCTCTTAGAAAGCTTGGAGGCTCGATATGGAAATTACAAGTAAATGGATTGATAAATATAAGTTCAGAGTTGATGATGGTAGGCATCCTTATTTTGAACTTGATGTTCCACCTAAATTTGGTGGTGAAGATACTGCTCCTACTGCATTAGAAATGGCAGTTATGGCTTTAGCGACATGCTTAGGAACTACCTACAAAATGACTGCAGATCATATGCATTTAACTATAAAAGAATTAGAAGTAAAAGCAATTGCGAATAAATCAGATGATATTCATCTATCGGATATACATCTCACTGTTTGTGTGAAATCTCAAGATTCAAAAGAAAAACTTGAACAAGCGTTGCATATTGCAAAGAAAAATTGTGCTGTCGATATTATATTCCATCAAACATAGATTCCTATGGAAACAAAATTAGAAATTATTGAATAAAAGTAATTTCTCTCTTTTTTTTTTATCGTTATTTCATTATGTCGAAAAAGAAGGTTTTTTAATAATAGAGTCCCACAATATCATATCCCTACAAGATGATAAACATTGAATAAATGTTAAATACTTGTAGAGCTAAAATAAATTAAGATATTCGGTGTACACTATGTCTTTTGGCAGTATTTTACTCGGAGCCTTAATAGGCGGAGTCATTAGCAGTGGTGGTATTATTGGCATCACTTTTCTAGCTGCAGTTCCAGCAATTCTATGGTGGCATATGCTGCTCATAGCAGTTGGCGGAACATTTATCGGCGGATTCGTAGGCGGACTAGTAGCTAAAGGAGGAGGAGCTGGTGCATTAGCAGGCTTACTCTCAGGTCTTTTAGTTTTTCTAGGAACATTTCTATTCGGGTGGCTTTACTATAAAGCACAATTAATTGCACTCATAGCATCAGCGCCTGATGTGGCGACTCTGGTCAACGATTTCCTAGTTACATTAGGAATGAATGGAACTCAAGTTGGAATAATGATTGGTGATTGGATAACACTCAACGCACCTACAATTCCTGAAATGACAGCTTTCGCAAATGGTCAATTCATTTACTTTGCATTGATTGTTGGTGCAGTCCTAGGTGGATTAGCCGCAGTAGTAAACTTCTTTGCAGGCCTATTTGGTGGCTTGATTACAAGAAAGAAGAAAGAAAGTTATGACTCATATTATTAAAAATGATTAACCCTCGTGAAAGTTAACACGGGGAACATTTTTCTTTTTTTCAAAATTTTAAATAATCAATGAATTTTTTATTAATGATAATTATTATAACATAGTTACTTCAAGCTTTTAGTTAGGAGATAATAAAATGAAGATTGTTTTTCTTTATCCAATAACAGAAGATGCCTTGAAGTTCATGAAAGAAGAAATTCCGGAAGATATCAAAATTGTCTCTCGGATTAGAGGAGAGATTGGTCACACACCTCTTAACGAAGATCCTGAATTCATAAAGGAAACAAAAGATGCAGAAATCCTAATGGGTCCATATATCACTGATGAAATATTATCACAAGCAGTCCCGGAAGCAGGGGGAAAACTCAAATTAGTAATTATTCCCTGGACTGGAGTTGATAGATTAGATTTTGATTTAGTGAAAAAATACTCTATAGTGGTTGCAAACAGTCATGGAAATGCTCGAACTGTAGCCGAACATGCAATTGCACTTTTATTAACAGCATCAAAGAATATTATACATCATGATAGATTAATGCGAGTAGGAGATTGGAGTTCGAGATTTGTAAAAATGCCATCAATCAAACTACAAGGAAAAACAGTGGGATTACTTGGTTATGGCGCGATAGGAATGGAATGTGCAATACTTCTGAAAAATTTTGATGTCAAGTTCATAGGTTGTCGTAGAAATCCCGCAAAATCAACAAAAGAACAGAAAGAATTAGCGGAAAAAATCTATTCGATAGATGACCTGGAGACATTCTTACATGAATCAGATATAATCATAAATTCCTTGCCTTTAACAAAGGACACTCGAGATATTCTTGGGGAAAAAGAATTCGCTCAAATGAAAGATGGAGTAATTATTATTAATGTTGGTCGAGGACACACAATTCACGAGAAAGCGTTCTACAATGCTCTCAAAAGTGGAAAAGTATTCGCAGCAGGAATAGATCCTCAATGGAATTACCCAAAGCGAACATCAGTTCCGAGAAGAGATGATGGAGAAGTTACATCAATAGAAGAAACTTATCCTTCAGAATATCCCATTCACGAATTCGATAATGTTGTTTTAAGTCCTCACCGAGCTGCCCACATAACTGTAGGTTATGAACGAGGACACTGGGGTGATGTTCTCGAAAATATCAAAAGAATCTATGAAGGAAAAGAACCAATAAACGTTGTAGATATAGAAGAAGAATATTAAAAAAAATAGAAAGTAAGCAGCTTATATTGCTGCTTCAATTATCTTCTCTTTTTTTGCTCTTCCAACCCAACTTTTTAGCATATATTTGCCGACAATAAATTTCAGTAGTTCCATTAGTACAGCAGCGAACATACAAATACCAACAATTAACAACCATGCATAACCATTCATCATCATAGAATCAAAAATCGTATTATGGATACCTACTGTGAAAGGTGCTACTGGAGCTAATGGTTGCATAGGTACATAAATGGCAATCATTTGTAAGCTCATAGCCAAGCCGATAGAACCCCATAACCACGGATTATTAAATGGATTCATCGTGAATGTAGAACGTTCAAAACCAGATCGAGTTATGAAAACGTTGAACATCTCAAAAACAACTGACATTGTGAAATTTAATGTTCTTGCATGAGCATACCAAGCTTCAGAAGACAAAGCTGTTATACTAGTTTCATGTGTAAATGTGAGAGCAAATGACTTCATCCATTCTGGAACATTGAGTAATTCTGCGTTTATTACTCCGAGATCAGCTCCAACTATTTCTAAATCTGCATTTAATATTTCACCAACTGAAACTGCTTCTCCTACATATGCTAAGGGAACAAATACAATCATACTTGCACCAAAAGCTAAAATTCCAGCAATGATTGAGAAAATATAAATATCCTTCATAAAGCCTTCATCTTTCTTTCTTGGAGGTTCACGCATGATGTCAGCAAGAGGAGGATCAACACTTAAAGCAATTGCAGGTAATCCATCAGTAACTAAATTAATCCAAAGAATTTGTATGGCAGTATAAGGTGATTTTAATCCTAAGAAAACAACACAAACAAAAACAGTTAATATTTCGTCAAAGTTTGATGCAATAAGATACCGAATAAATTTAAGCATATTTTGGAAAATAGTACGACCTCTATGAACAGCATCAACAATGGTAGCAAAATTATCATCAGCTAAAACCATTTGAGCTGCTTCTCGAGTAACATCAGTTCCTTGAATACCCATGGCTATACCAATTTCTGCTTTTTTAATAGCGGGGGCATCATTCACACCATCTCCAGTTGTCGCAACTGTATGTCCTTTTTCCTGAAATGTACTTACGATTCGGTGTTTATGTTCTGGACTAACTCTAGCAAATATTCTAACATCATCAATAACACCGAGTAAATCATCATTAGACATCTCTTCTAATTCTGTTCCAGTTATTGTGATCCATTTATCTCCTTCAATTAATCCTATGTCTTTAGCAATTGCCTCTGCAGTAATCTTTTGATCGCCTGTGACCATTACTGTCTTAATACCTGCAGTTTTACATTTAAGTAACGCATCATGTACTTCTGGTCTTGCAGGATCAATCATTCCCACTAAACCTAGAAAAATAAGATTGGATTCTATGTTTTCTTCTTGTTCAGTTAAGAAATCATCTTCATCAACATCAATAAGTCGTTCATCAACGACTCTGTAAGCAATTGCTAGAACTCGTAAAGCTCTTGAAGCCATCTCATTGTTGAGTTCCAAAACTTTAGTTCTAATTTCATCATCAATAGGTACAACTTGTCCATTTATTGATGCAAAATTACACCTTTCAATAATTACTGGTGGTGAACCTTTTGTGTAAGCAATTAAATCTTCTTCGTATTCTTCTCTTTCCAATTGACGATTAACAGTTGTCATTCTTTTTCTTTGTGAATCAAAAAATATTTCAATTTGTCTAGGAAAATTATCTTCATCATAAAGTCCTGCTTTCCTTGCTAACACATAAAGCGCAACTTCAGTTGGGTCACCAATTACTTCTATCTCTTGGGTTTCTTTATCATAATTCACTCTTGCATTATTGCACAAAAGTGCAGTTCGTAATATTTTTTCTAGTTCAATATCCTTCCGAGGGTCTAATTCTTTGTCCTTTTCTAAAAATTCTCCTTCTGGTATATATCCTGCTCCTGTCACCGCAAATTTGTGATCAATTGTTTGAATTTCTGTAACTGTCATTTCATTCTTAGTTAATGTTCCTGTTTTATCACTGCAAATTACATCTACAATACCAAGAGTCTCAACTGCAGGTAATCTTGAAACGATTGCATTACGTTTAGCCATCATTCTAACGCCTATGGCATATGTTAATGTAATTGCTGCTGGTAATCCTTCAGGAACTGCTGAAACAGCTAAAGCAAGAGCAGTTTCAAGAGCTTCTACCCATCCATCCATGTTACCGAATTCAATATAATGCTTAATCATAACTGTTGCAAAAACAATTGAACAAATAACAACGATAATAATACCGAGAATTTTCCCTAATTTGTCAAGATTCTTCTGTAAAGGAGTTGGTTCTTCTTTTTCTTCTTGCATTAAAGCAGCAATTTTACCCATTTCTGTATCCATGCCAATATTTACAACTACTGCTTTAGCTCTTCCATAGGTGATTGTTGTTCCCATAAAGAGCATATTCCTCCTATCACCAATAACTGCATTAACTTCAATTATCTGTTTTGCACTCTTGCTTAAACTAATTGATTCTCCGGTAAGAGCACTTTCATCAACTTTAAGGCTTGTAGATTCTAATAAACGCATATCAGCTGGAACTTTTTCACCTGCTTCAATTAATACTATATCTCCGATTGTAAGTTTTTTTGAATCCAAAATATGTTCGTTACCTTCACGAATAATTCTAACTTCTTTACTGACCATTTGTTTAAGTGCTTCAAGAGATCTCTCAGCTTGATATTCTTGAACAAAACCAATTATGCCATTTATGAGAACAATAGCAAAGATAACGATTGCATCAATCCAGTCTTCGAAAATCATTGAGACGATCGCTGCTATGAAAAGGAGTCCAATAAGAACATCGACAAATTGTTTAAGAAATAAAATAATAGGACGTGTTTTACCCTTCTCAACGAGTACATTTAAACCATGTTCCTCAATTCTACATTGAGCTTCATAATCTGTTAATCCTCTTTGTGGATCAGTGTCGATAACATTAATTACCTCTCCTGTGTCCATTGCATGATAATCAGCTTCTGGTTCTTCATGCAGATAATCATCTATTTCTTCTTTTTTACTTCTTCTTTTGAACATGGGCATCCGTCATTTTGATTTTCAATATGCAGATATGAAATATCTATTAGGATTAATTATATAAAAGTGACCGACAATCTCACTTTATAACAATTTTGGCAATTTTCTGTTTTTTATATTTCTTGATGGACATACTTAATATATTTCTCAACCAAATTTAATCCTGCAATAATAGCACTTTTTCTTGCTATTTCGAGTTCCGTTGCTCCAACAATTAGTATGTAGTGCATTGGTTGTAAATACTCTTCAATATCTATAATAAATTCTGTTTCAAATTTAGGAAAGTAATTCTCAATTTTAATATCTTCTTCTGGAAATTGAATTTTTCCATCAGAATTAACCTCTAGGAAAAGGATTGCATCTCCTCCATATGAAATAACAATATCTCTTAATTTCCAAGAAGGCTTAATTATCACATCATTTTGTTCTAGGTTTTTTTCATTTGTATTCAATATCACAAAATAGTGTTGTTTTGCTGGGAAAACTTCTTGGTCACACTTTTCATGTTTTACAATTAACTTGGTTATTTGATTAACAAATTCCTTTCCTTTCTTAGCCAAGTTATGACCGGATCTTCCTGCTTTCGCTTCAAGTAATCCTTTCTTTTTACAGAAATTTAATAGTGATTTTGTACTGCTATCTGAAAGCTTGAGTTCAGTCTGTAGTTTATATCTGCCCATGGGATTTTCTTTAATGAGTAAAAGAGCTGTTACAAGATCACTGTCTGTAAATTCTGCTCGGGCACCCCTTTCACCAGTTTTAATCCAATGAACAACTTCAGACAATTAATTATTCCTCTTTCTTTTGAGCTGATTCGGTTAATTCAGACCAACACATTATTGTTTTTACTAGTTGATCAGCTTTTGATTTTTTTAAAGGATAAGCTCGAATCCAAAACTCTTTCTCAACTGAAACAACTTGAATGACTTCTACCCCAAACCTCAATATACCCCCAACTCTAATAAGATAGAAATAAAAACTGTATTTTGCTAACACTTCGATTATATTTTGGTTAATTATAGTATTCCACCAGAAAACATTTCTCCATTTGATTTCTGTTTGGGTAATGCTCATTTTGTAAGTCAACGCAGAAAGAAGTCTAATTAATGAATAAAGATAAATCAAGGAACCAAGAAACAGCAAAATTCCTGCACCAAGTACAACATAAACAATCGAGGAATATGAATCATCAAGTAAAATAATCCCAGGAACAAAAAAAGCAGAACCTAAAAGTAATAATGGGAGAAATTGAGCAACAAGAAATAATAGAATATCTTTAAAATCAACATCGTAATTTACTCCACTTCTGATTTGTTTAACAATCTCAATTTTCTCTTTTTCATCGATTTCCTGCTTTACAGCTCTCTTTTCATCTTGTTTAATTCGTTTATCATCAATTTCACTTATCCCCTCTCCAGCAAGTATATTTTCTTTGAAAACACGTTTTCTCTTATCATTTTCGACCTGTTTCTCAGATTCTTTCATCCAAATTTCCTCTAGTAAACTAATTGTAGTAAATTCATCTACCTATTATTAACAAGAAGTAGTTTTAGAATATTCCGTTTTCTCTCTTCAAAACAAGACTGCAAAGTATTTAGTTATCTCTAATGAACAAATGTACTCATTTTCTCAAACATAAGATAACTTAATAAAAGATAAGTAAAATCATGTATATTTGATTTATTGGTGAAGGTGAAACAATGGAAACACACCAGCATCCGGAAGATAAGTACTACTTCATAACCGATGAAGATCGCTGCAAAGGTTGTGGGCTTTGCATAGAATTTTGTCCAAAGGATTGCCTTGGATTTTCAGACGAAATCAATGAAAAGGGTTGGCGAGTGGCAAAAATGCATCGCATGAAAGATTGCATCAAATGCTATATGTGTGAAAGAATGTGTCCAGATTTTGCAATATATGTAAATGAGAATGACTCAGCAGAAAAAGCTGAAACGTAAATAATAATCAAGATTCAGGAGTAGAAACAAGTGGTCGTAGAAAAAAAACAACCAAAAGTCTTGACTGGAACTTATTTTAAAAATGGAAATTGGGCAATTATTGAGGGAGCTATCGCAAGTGGGATTGCAGAATTTTTTGCTTATCCGATTTCACCAGCATCTGAAATCGTAGAATACGTTACTTATAGACTTCCAGCAGTCGGTGGGAAAGCTGCTTTTATTGTTGAGGATGAAATTGCTTCTATAAATATGT